>JACZXR010000006.1 GCA_022571535.1 Deltaproteobacteria bacterium
GAGCAACAAGGTTTTGATCAACAAGTGTGATGGGGCACGCCTGGGCCTCCGGGACAGCGATCGTGTACGGCTCACTTCCAAAACCAACCCCAAGGGTGAGGTCGATCTCAGAGACGGCACCAAGGTCAAAGTAGAGGGGGAAATCAAGCTCATCGAGGGTATCCGGCCTGGGGTTGTGGCTGTTTCGTGGCACTACGGCCAGTGGAATGCCTATGGGGCCAGCGAGAAGATTGTGGCGGATGGCGCCAGGATAAATCCCGATCCACGTAGGGCTGTGGGGCTATGTAGCAATCCGGTCAACCAAGTGGATGAGAGTGTCGGACGGGCAGGACTCACGGATCCGTTAGGGGGAAGTGTCTCTTTCTATGACACCAATGTAAAACTCGTCAGGGTATAACCCCGGGAATGAGGTGAAGAGTACTATTCGGAGCTAATTTTTTCGGTAAGGTGCGGGCCTGGAACCGAAAAGGCATTGATGGCCTGACTCTCACAGAGGGATGCAGCGAAAGAAGACTGAAGCCCCTTCCTGACGGTTTGATTCTTAAATCTGCAATGGGCACGGACTGATTTTCTCAAATTTGGGAGCATAACACAGGGCTATTCCCTTTCGGTTTAGCTTGATCTTGGCTAATTTCATTCCTGGATTGGTCCGGTAGCCCAAGGCGCTATGTATTAGTAGCTATTTATTGCCTTTTTCCACCACTTCTGTTCCTAATAGTCCGAGCCATTAGACATTTCCCCGCGGTAGAACCTTGGCATAAGGTTTGCTAAATAAGTACGAATTGCCTGAAACGTCCGACTAAAATTTTGTAATGTATTTCCGGAATTACTATGGGAACCGCGAACGGTCGTGGATGTTTAAGCAAGTGAATGATAGCCTTAGATTGGCGCCCCCGATCAGTTCGGAAGTGAGCTGAGGAACGTAACAGGGACCGAGGTAGCCAGCTTTTTACTAATTAAGGGGGTAAAAGCGATGGGAAGTGCAAAGGTGTTAAAGCGATTAGGTACTCTTGCAGGCGTAGCATTATTTGGGATTATCTTCTTGCCTGACATTAGCCTTGCTCAGAAAGCGACGGCAACCACTCATACGATCTTCATGACCGCCTTTGAAGTGAAGGGATCGACTACGTCCGATAAGCTTGCGCCGCCTTCGGTGAATCCAGGGGATCTCTCTAAAGGCTATGAATTCAAGCCCCCGGGTAAGGCTGACAAGAGCAATCCCAAGAAGTGGCAGGTGTCGAGCTATAGGTTCTCTCCAGGTTTTGTAGTCGTGCGCCAAGGCAATGTGGTAAAGCTCACGGTCTTTGTCGTCAATGGCGATGAGCACGAGGTGCGAATTACCGATCCTGACGGACGCGAGGTTGTCGCCATGAGAAAGTGGAACCGCGGCCGAGAGTACAAGGTCTCTTTCGTGGCAAAAAAACCCGGCTCCTACCAGATGGCCTGCTCAACCCACGCGCCGACTATGCAGGCAACGTTCCTGGTTCTGCCGAAGTAGAAAAGAGAAAAAAAGGAGTTCATGTATGAGTAAAGAGACCCTTACCCTGATAGATAACCGAACGGGTAGAAGCTACGAGATCCCTATCCAACACGGTACGATCCGGGCTATGGATCTGCGTCAGATAAAAATCTCGGAAGGCGATTTTGGTCTTATGACCTACGACCCCGCCTTCATGAACACCTCCTCGTGTCAGAGCAAGATTACCTTTATTGACGGGGAGAAAGGAATCTTGCGCTACCGAGGCTACCCTATCGAAGAGCTGGCTGAGAAGAGCACCTATCTGGAAACTGCCTACCTGGTCCTTCACGGGGAGCTTCCATCAAAGGCGGAGCTGGATGGGTGGGTGCACGATATTTCCTATCACACCAATATCCATGAGAACATCAAGAAGTTTATGGACGGGTTCCATCACGACGCTCACACTATGGGGATGTTGGTAAGCACCGTAGCCGCTCTTTCAACATTCTATCCCGATGCCGGCAATATCTTTGATGCCGAATTACGCAGGCAGCAGACCTACCGGCTGATTGGCAAGATGCCCACTCTGGCAGCCTTCGCCTACCGTCACAGGTTGGGGATGCCCTATGCTTATCCGGACAATGACCTGAGCTACACCGGCAATTTCCTGAACATGCTCTTTAAAATGACAGAGCTGAAATACAAACCCAATCCGATTCTGGAGCGGGCACTGGATGTGCTTTTTATTTTACACGCAGACCATGAGCAAAACTGCAGCACCAACGCGATGCGCGCTGTGGGGAGCTCTCACGTGGATCCCTATTGTGCGGTCGCTGCAGCTGCAGCTGCCCTTTACGGTCCACTGCACGGCGGGGCGAACGAGCAGGTGCTCAGAATGCTGACGGAGTTAGGGTCGAAGGATCGGGTTCCGGAATTTATTAAAAAGGTCAAGGCCGGTGAGGGTCGGCTCATGGGATTTGGTCACAGGGTATACAAAAACTTCGATCCCCGGGCGAAGATCATTAAGCAAGTGGCAGATCAGGTCTTTGAAGTTACCGGGAAGAATCCCTTGCTGGATATTGCCCTGGAGCTTGAGAGGATTGCCCTCGAGGATGACTATTTTATCAAGCGGAAGCTTTATCCCAATGTTGATTTTTATTCCGGGATAATTTACCAGGCCATGGGCTTTCCTGTGGAGATGTTTCCGGTGCTGTTTGCCATTCCCCGCACCTCCGGTTGGGTGGCCCAGTGGGAGGAGATGCTTCTGGACTCGGAGCAGAAGATTGCCCGTCCAAGACAGGTCTATCTGGGAGCGGAAAAAAGGGAGTATGTACCACCGGAGCGCCGACAAAGTGCATGAACCACCTCTGTGGTAGGAGAGTATATTTCCAATGCTGGCACAATGTGCTCTGAGAACTCTCAGATATGAGAAAGCCCAACCCTGATCATGATAACTAACTAATCCTTTATTATTTCGCTTCCTGGTGCAGGCCTCAAAAAGGTTTTTCTTCTCACTGGCTTGCTCTGCACGTCATAAGACTAATTTTGTACTTCATTAGATTTTTCAATGTAAGAAATCAAGGCATAAGAATTGCTGTTTTTTAATAAATGTTTTCAGAGTCGCATTTGGGAAAATATTCCCGAGCCGTGTAGACATGGCCGCGAGAATACGGATCGGAGGAGTGGCGGTGAGGTTTTACAAAGAATGGCAATCTGCGTGCTCCCTAGCCAAGGGACGTAGGTGCTATGCGGGCAGGAAGATCAGTGATGGGAAAAAAGGGTAAAAGGAGTAGGATTGGAAAGCGAGTCCGTAAGAGGCGGGGATTTTGGATCGGCACTTCAATTATCGCCATCGTCATCGGACTTTTTACCTGGGGTCGGGTTGGCACAAAAAGTTCAAGCAGTTTTTCCCAACCTGTGCCAGGGGCACCCAGCGGCTACGTTAGACGGGAAACGAGGATACCTCTCTCTCCCGCCTTTTTTGTTGGAAAGACGGCCATTGCCTATCAGGTGGCCAATGACATTCCAGACGTACTCGATCAACTTTATTGTTACTGCTATTGCGATAAGAGTTTGGGCCACCTCAACCTCCTTTCATGCTTCATCGATGGTCACGCCGCGACCTGAATAAACATATGTCAGAACGAGGCGCTGGATGCGTCTCAAATGGTGAAGCAAGGCAGCAGCATAGAGGAGATCCGTAGGCAGATCGACTGGCACTATAGCCGGATGTAACCGGGGTTTAAGTGGTAATTAGTGAACCCCGATCCTACTAAAATAGTCAACCCTTATGCAATCCTGGGCCGATGTTACGAGAGTTGCCAACTTATTAATTGCAGGTCTGTAAATATATTAAATGTAAGTCGCTGATTTATGGTGCGAAAAGCTCTTTGCCCAGATCGAAGGCTCATCGGGGCTGATTATTTGGCCTGATTAATGTCGGATCGGGGTGAATAGTAGGAAGACCCTTGCCAATAGCAAATGGCTGTCACGTCTCTGTGCTTTCGTTGCTCTTGGTTTTCCTATCGGGGGCAGGAACGGCTCTTGCCCATGGTAATCATGGCGATGCCGCCCTACCTGCTGGAGGGATAAGCATTGTCACTCTTGAGGGGTTTCAAGTTGAGTTCCTCACCTCTCCTCGCCCGCCGCGCGCCGTGCAGGGAAACAAGATCGTTTTGATCCCATTGATCATTTGAATCTTACAAAACCAGAGCGTGGCGGCCAAGTCAAAATTAGAATTTCTTTTTGGCACAGTCATTGCGCAGGATCTACTGTAAGATGATTGACAAGAATGGAAAAAGCGTTTCCATCCGATTCTCCCTGGCCCGCCTGGCGTACTGGAGGCGGGATGTGGAATTTGCCCGGGCAGCCCATACGCATGAGCATCTGGAGCAATCTCTTTGCGAAGAGGTGACACGGGGTCAGCACCTGGCGGATACAAATGCCTTGCATTTTGCCCGGCTGCTGTGCTGAAATCTCATAAAATCTACGGTTATTGCCTGACGTAATAATACGGGAGGTGTCCATGGGCATGCTTCAACTTGACGGTGTAACTCACTGGTCGATTCCGGTTAACGATCTGGAGGAGTCAGAGAAGTTCTATCGGGACGTGCTCGGGCTCGAGCACAAGGGCCGCCACCTGTGTAATTGAACAGGTCAGTGATTGGCTCGGTGCCGGGATTTGAATTAAACTTTCGAGAAAAGGGAGTTGCTATGAATCTTCCGCTCCAGGTCACTTTTCGCGGCACGCCCCGGTCCAAGGCTGTTGAGGCTCACATTCGCGAGAAGGCCGATAAACTGGATGTGTTTTATAAGAAAATCATGGGTTGTCATGTGGTTGTGGAAGCCCCGCATCGCCGCCACCACAAGGGGAAGCACTACCACGTTCGTATCGACATGACGGTACCAGGCGGAGAGTTGGTGGTGAATCGCGAACCCAGCAAGCACAGCGAGTACGAGGATGTCTATGTGGCTGTCCGGGACGCCTTTGATGCGGCGCGGCGCCAGTTGCAGAATTATGCGAAACGCCAACGCAAGGAGGTGAAGACCCATGAGGGCATACCCCATGCCCGCGTTGGCAAGTTGTTTCTAGAACAGGGGTATGGGTTTCTTGAATTGCCCGACAGGAGGGCAATCTACTTTCACACGAACAGCGTGTTGGAGGTGGATTTCGATCGGATGGAGGTCGGCATGGAGGTGCACTTTGCTGAAGAGCAGGGTGAAAAGGGGCCTCAGGCAAGCACGGTCAGGCCTCTTCATAGGCACCACTATAAGGTCCGGACCATGAGAAATTAGAAGCTTCAGATATGCGGCACGGGAACAGTTCTAGCCAACTGCTATTTTCTATCGTTCCGTATTAGGCACTCCACAGGAGAGCGGAGTTTCCGAATGGCCTTTTGCTCGATCTGGCGGATTCGCTCGCGAGTGATGGAGAATCTCTCGCCCAGTTCCTCCAAGGTGTAGTCGCGCGTCTCACCGATTCCAAAACGAAAGCGAACCACTGTCTCCTCCCTCGGCGTCAGTGTGGCAAGGGCTTTTTTTACCTGCGTGCGGAGGTTTGTCCTGATGGTCTCTTCCAGAGGCTTCGGGGTGCACTGGTCTTCAACAAAATCGCCCAGGCGACCCTCTCCGCTTTCCCCGATAGGCGTCTCAAGAGAGATGGGTTCCTTGACGATTCTTGTAAGCTTCTGGACCTCATGCGGAGATAATCCAATCTCAGCAGCGATTTCTTCCGGGAGGGGGTCCCGCCCTAGTTTCCGGTGAAGGGATTGTTGTGTACGGATCAGCTTGCCCCTGGTCTCGATCAAGTGGACGGGAATGCGGATTGTCGGTGCCGAATCGATAATGCCTCGTGTAAGGCTCTGGCGAACCCACCACCCTGCATATGTCGAAAATCTAAATCCAAGTCGGTAGTTGAATTTCTCCGCTGCCCTCATGAGTCCGACGTTCCCTTCCTGTATGAGATCCAGGAATGACAGGCCCCGATTTCCGAATTTCTTTGCTACGCTGACGACCAGGCGGAGATTGGCCTCAACAAGCTTTTTCCTCGCTCTGTTGATCTTGGCCTCTGCCTCAAGGATTATAAGGACTCGCCGTTTGATCTCGTCTGCCGGAACCTCCATCTCGTTCTCTATTGCCTGAATTTCGGAAAGGACCGTTTCGACCTTTTTCCTCTTGGAGTTCCCTTGAATTTTCTGTTCTAGCTCTGCCAAGCGCGCATATGATTTCTTTAACCTCTCCGCAATCTCATCGATCAGAGATTTTGAAAGTCGGAGCTCCTTCAGGTTCTGCGTGATCTCTTGCCTTCTCCTCAACAGGTTTTCTTCGAGACGACCTCTTCTTATTTCTGAGAGTCGTTTCTTCTTAAGCTCCGAGTAGATCTGGTTGTAAACTCGGCATCGGCGCTGAAGTTTCGAGATCCCTTTTAGAAACTGTTTTCGCTCACTTTCATCATCGACTGGTTCTTCACCCCATTCCGAATCCATAAGGACATTGCGCACATTCAATTCGTTACTTTTGATCTTTTCGGCGAGTTCAAGCACGAAGCGCAGTGCAATGGGGAATGAGTGAACTCTCTCAATGAAATCTTCCTGTCCCTCCTCCATCTGCTTTCCCAACTCCACTTCAAGCTCTCTGGTCAGGAGGGGAATGGTTCCTATATCGCGCAAGTAGAGCACCACCGGATCAGTGGTTTTTTCTACCTGCACCGTGTCGTGATCGCCTTCATCCACATCCTGATCAGGCTCCTCACGCAGCAACAAGGTTTGCTCATCCTGAAGGGGCTCTATCTCTGTGTGATCGTCTTCGTTCATCTGAATTGGCACAACATCTCCCATTGTTTCGACCTTAAGTACCCTTTCCATTTAGACTTTTCTTCGTCCTGAGAAGCTTGTTAATCAGCAAAGAGCCGGTGAAAATCGGTGTCTACAATTCTGTAGCTTACCTTGGTCCTCTCTAGCAAGATTTCCCTCTCTCGCTGTAGCAAATAGAGCGCCACACTCTACAGCGCGCCCCCTCACCTGATCTCAGCGCAGCCTGTTTGACAGGAGGCAAAGAGCCTGTGCAGGAGCTGATTAGGCCCATGCAACCGAAAATGATGCTTTAACCCTTTCGGGCATGAATTCACACAGCATGATGCTTGTGGCTAGAATGAGTCCTGGGGACTACAATGGCCGTCGCTGGGGATAGTGAATTCGCAAAAGAAAAGGACCTTGGCGCTCATTCTAAGCCATATTTCTATAATGTCAAGACGGCAAATCCTGGGCATGTCTCCTAATTTTAGAACTGCGAGTTTTTCAATCCTCAGAAAAGCAATCCTGATTTTTAATGGGCAAGAAGCGAGCCAACAATACATCGGGTCGCGTAAAAATAGTGATGCTGGCTAGTCGGGAACTTTCGGAAGGCTTTGAACTGAGATGCTGTTCTATTTTCACTCGAGAGATCCTACCCACTCTGAGAGAAGTTTCTTTTTGTATCTTTGCTAGAGGGGGAACTCTTGGGAGGTTCCAGGTTGGATGCAGTGTGGTGTGCCTTTGACCGTGACTGCGACGGGCTCAGTTCCATTCTTATCGGCCGAAAGGCGCAACCGTCCATCAGTCAAGTCCAGTTCAAGCCACTGTCCTCGATAGCGGAGCCTGAGGTTAAGATTTCTCACGCCTGCGGGGAGGGTCGGGTCAAAGGAAATTGTTTCACCCCAGGTGTCGATACCGGCGTATCGGCGTTGAATGAGATTGTCAATGCCCGCCATGGCAGCCAGGTGGATTCCTTCTTTGGTCGTGCCGCCTTGGATGTCGGCGATGTCGCATTTTAAGGCCTCGCTGAAAAAGCTCCAAAACCTCGGCGGGTCGATGTGGGCCAGGACAAAGGCGTGGACGAGCCGGCTGAGTGTTGAGCCGTGTGAGGTTCGTTCTATGTAGTAGTCAACGTTCTTCCGGAATGTGTTCTCGTCGAAGACGTAACCTAGCTGATGAAAAATACGGCGCAGTTCCCTAACAGGAAAAAGGTAGAAGAGCATGAGGACATCGGCCTGTTTGGATAGCTTGTAACGATTAGGGGAATCCCCTTCAGCCTCCAGGATGCGGTCCAATCGTTCGATATTGCCGTATTTTTCCCGATAGCCGTCCCAGTCGAACTCTTTGAGTTGATCATATCCCTCGAATTGACTGATAATACCGTCCCCATGGAAGGCAATCGTCATCTTCCGCGTAATGTCGTTCCACCGCTCGATTTCCTCCTCTCGGAGACCCAACTCTTCAACCAGCTCAGCTCGGCGATCCGGCTTGAGAAGATCCAAGATCTTGATGGCACGCTCTAGCACCCAAACCACCCCGACATTGGTATAAGCATTGTTTTTTAGTCCACCCTGTTCGGTATCGGGATACTTCTCGTGGTACTCGTCTGGGCCCATTACACCGGCAATATCGTACCGCTGGGTTTTCTGGTTGTAGGTTGATATGCTCGCCCAAAAGCGGGCAATCTCCAGGATCATTTCGGCACCATAGTAGGACATGAATTCCATGTCCCTGGAAACCTGGAAATACTCCCAGATGTTGTAGACGATTGCCAGGTTGACGTGGCGCTGAAGATGGCTGTGATCGTCTAGCCAGCGACCGGAATTCGGATTCAAGTGAACCGTCTGCGTCTCTTCGCTCCCGTCGCTACCGCTCTGCCACGGATACATGGCCCCGTTGTAGCCGCATTCCTTCGCGGCGGTTCGGGCCGCATCCAGGCGTCGATAGCGATACAAAAGAAGCGAGCGGGTGATTTCTGGGATACGTAGATTGAAAGAGGAAAAAATAAACATCTCGTCCCAGAATATATGTCCACGGTAGGTTTCCCCGTGTAGGCCCCTAGCCGGCACACCGGTGTCGAGACCGACAGTGTTCATCGAAATTGTCTGCAGAAGATGAAAGATGTGAAGCCTGATGATCATCTGAGCCTGGCCTTGCCCGTTGAGTTTTACATCCCACCTGTGCCAAAGGTTTTTCCAGGCCCTGCAGTGCGTCTCGAGCAGATCCTCAAAGCGACCGCATCTTGAAATTGCTTGACGGGCCGCCACTGTGCTTTCGGAGATGCCCCTGTCTCTTGAGGTGTAAAGTGCGACGATCTTCTCGATTTTTACCGTTCGCCCTTCGGCCACGTCGAACACCAGCTCTTGTCCGATGACCCCCTCTCGCTGGTGCGTCAGGGTCTCGGCCTGCAATCTCTTGCCGCGGCAATAGACCTGTGTCCTTGCCGCCTGCGCTACCTGGATCCGAGACTGACTGGTTTGCACCAGCAGATAAACGCCGTCCTGATCCACGGGTCCCATCGAAACTGTTTCCAGGTGTTTCGAGTTGAGCTGGCGGTAGCGTGCCACTCCGGCATTGATAACCGACCCGTCCAACTCCGACTTGATCTTGATCCCCCCGGACCAGTTTTCTGCGGTAATGCTGGTTTCAATGGCTGCAAGGTGAGGGTTGCCCATATGGACCAGACGCCTGTTGGTAACAGTAAATTCCCGTCCCTGCTTGTCACGAAAACGAACGTTCCTTACAAGCAGGCCATTGTTCAGATGCAATTCCTGCCGGTAAGAGAGGATTTCAACGGACAGGAGGTTAAACCACTCTCCATTCTCGGGTTGGAAAGTGAGACAGAGCCAATTAGGAAAGTTGACGAGGTCTTCGTTGACGAGGTCCCGTCCGGAGATTCTGGTCGTCAGCCGGTTGTAGCCTCCAGCCACATAGGTGCCGGGATAGTGGATGTCGTCCGCTTTGGCTTCCTCTGCGGCTCCACGCGTGGCGAAATAGCCGTTGCCTAGCGTGCATAGAGCCTCGCGCAAAGGCTCCTGATCGGGGTCAAATCCCTCGTATTGAAGCTTCCAATGATTCATGTTGTCTTTGCCTTAATAAGGGTAATCAACGTCTCCAAAAATTGCTTTACCTCCCGCGTATCCCTGAGCAAATAACTTGCAGCAGTTGGCCGAGGCGTCTCGGCCACTAGAATGCCGATCCCTTTGTCCCTAAGCACTCCAAAGGCATCTTCGTCTGTGGTGTCGTCGCCCAGATAGAAGGGGACGACGTCGGACCCGTTCAGGTTAAGGGCGTCCAAGATCCACAGGACGGCCTTGCCCTTATGCCACTCTATCTTCGGCCGAAGCTCAAAGACCTTTTTACCAAGATTTTTACGCAGTGTGGGGTTGGCTTTCAACATCTCATCGACGATACCTTCGATCAACGGGACCTGATCTTCGGCCACCAGCCGGTAGTGAACTGCTAATGAGAACCTCTTGTTTTCCACCAGCGCCCCCTCAATAACTTTGACTCGCTCGACAAGCTGCCTGTAAACACTGTCAACCGTTGGTATGATGTGCTTCCCCTCTTCGTGCTGAATGTCGGTTCCATCCGGGCCTGCAATGTCAAAGCCGTGGCTTCCTGCGTAGATGAGGCTGTCGACTTTGATGAAGTCGTAGACCTCGTTGCGCCCTCGACCGCTGACGATCGCTACCGTGCAAGAGAGGGCCAATTGGCGCAGGACCTCGCGCATCTCGCTGGTCATGACGGCCAGCTCTGGTCTCTCAACGATGGGGGTCAGCGTGCCGTCATAATCGAGAAATACCACCGCTCGTCTACCAGACAATCGCTGCTCGATTTCTGGCAGCTGATCAAAGGCGGATGGGATCACCCGCGAGTGATCGTGGAACCACGCGTCAATTTTCTCCACACAGATCTCCTCCAAATCTCTAACCACTAGGTCGGCACCTTTTTCCCTGAGGCCGGCGGAATGGTTACGCCGGTCTATTCCAATCACCATGCCGAAATCCCCGGTCTTGCCCGCTTCAACACCGGCGATAGAATCCTCGACAACCACACTGCGGCTGATATCGGAAGCCAGGAGCTCTGCGCTCTTGGTAAAGATATCAGGATTTGGCTTGCCCTTTAGACCCATGGATACCGATACGACTCCATCGACCCTGGCATCAAAGAGGTTTTCAATGCCGGCAATCTTAAGAACGGCTTGACAGTTCTTGCTGGAAGAGACAATGGCTACCTTGATGCCGCGGGACTTTGATGTCTTGATAAGATCGAGCGTCGATGGAAATACCTCCACGCCCTCCCTGTTGAGTACCTCGACAAACAGCTTGTTCTTCTTGTTTCCCAACCCGCAAATCGTTTCTTGATCCGGTCCGTCCGACGGATGGCCATAGGGGATAACAATCCCTCGGGACTCTAGAAAGCTCTTGACTCCCTCGTAACGCGGTTTTCCGTCTACATATGTCAGGTAATCCGATTCCTTGTCGAAGGGGGAGAAGAGCTCTTTTTCCCGGGATTCCCGTAGCCTGAGGTAGGTATCAAACAACCCCTTCCAAGCGGATGCGTGAACTTTGGCCGTGTCGGTGACGACCCCGTCCAGATCAAAGATGATTGCATCAAAGTTAAGCTGAGACACCTGAGCACCCTCGCTTTGGTCTCATTCTTAACATATCGACATTATCTATGGTTTCTTTATCAAAAACAATACGTTAGGAAGGGGGGCAGGATTCAGGGTATGATCTATCGTCTATCTGGAGAATTCTCAAATTTGAGAAACACCTGCTGAGGCATTTGAAAATTTGAGAAGAGGTGATTATAAGCGCGCACTTATCACCTTTTCATGTCGAGCCTTCAGGTGGCCAAATTGCTCTGCTGTTTTATCTTAAGGGACGGTCGATATTGAAGATGCTGGTAAGATAAAAATATTCGTTAGGTGGAGTTTAATCGCTCATTCAAACGGCCCTTGTCTCAGCTGGCGTTGCCGCCGCTTGTGGACGGACCGAAAGCACAGGGCAGAAAGACCGCCGTACGACCTGTTTGGTTACGCTACCGATAAACATGTGGGCAAGAGCAGTCCTTCCGTGTGTAGACATTACGATCATATCCACATCCTTCTTCTCTGCCCTCTCCACTATACTCTCGTAGGGAGTTCCTATCCCTACCTCTTGTCGAATATTTACTTTTGAAAGGAGCTTGGGAAAGGCCTCTCTCAAGAAATGATCGACCTCCTTTTTACGATCGTCAAGAAACTCTTTAACGCTCTTCACGTGAGCCGAGTTGATCTCCTGGAAGGGGATGGCCTCCATGTAATTAGCCACATGATAGACGATGACTTCTACTCCCTGGATTTTAGCCAGCTCCAGGGCATAGCGCACACCCACCTGGGACAACTCTGAAAGATCCGTAGGGGCAAGGATCGATTTTATCCTTTCCATAAAAACCTCCTTATCTATCTCCGCTTTGTCTCCCAGTAATCATAAGACAGCAAAAAGTATGCCCTTTTTCAGGTTTTGTAGATTCAGCGAATCTTCTGCTGATTGACGATAGCTCTGTACAGTTATGAGATTTACCTTTGTTTTTCCCCACTTGTGGGAATCTGGAGTAAGGGGAAAATACGCTCCTTTTCGCGCTTTCGGTCATACCCCTTCTTACCTTTCTTGGTGGTTTGGGGACTACTTCGCTTCCTCGGCAAGGGGATTCTTCCGAGCGGGAACAGTCAAGGGCACGATTACCATTGGAGGTAGCCCTGCCTCTGGTGTTGTCGTCTCGGTTGAAGGTTTGCCTAATGAAAGCCGCAAATCTAAAATTTCCAATATTGAGTCTGAGCGGGCGGTGATAGACCAGCGGGATAAGAAATTCATTCCGCATGTCCTTCCGGTAAGGGTAGGGACAAGGGTGAATTTTCCCAACATCGATGATGTCTGGCACAATGTCTTTTCCACCTCGGAGGCCAAGAAATTCGATCTCGGTCTCTACCCTCCAGGCAATGACCGTAACGTCACTTTCGACAAGCCTGGTGTGGTGCGGATTTTGTGCAATGTCCATCCGCATATGGAGGCCTATGTCGTGGTCAAGGAGCATCCATATTTTGCTCTCTCCGACACCCGGGGAAACTATCGCCCTGATGAGGTTCCCGTAGGGAAATTCCGTCTAAAGTTCTGGCAACCCGAACTAGGCACAAAAGTGGAGCCTTTTAATATGGTTCGTGGTGGGGAAGTCTTGTCCGTTAACATGAACCTCAAGAGGATGAAGTAGAGGAGGTTGCAATGAGTATCATTACAATGGCCCGACCGGCTGCGACCGAATTAACAGAGATTCTGTGACCTGCGCAATCGAACTCACTCCTGTCATGATCAGCACCCTTTTAATCTCTTCCGTGATGATCTGAAACACCCGCTCCACTCCTCGGGCTCCGCCTACGCCGACACCCCAACAGATAGGACGACCCAAAAGGACTACCTTGGCGCCAAGGGCCAAGGCCTTGACGACGTCACCGCCCCTTCTGATCCCGCTGTCCAGCAGTACGGGGACTTTGCCTCCCACCGCCTGGACTATCTCGGGCAGGGCTTCGATGGCGGCACGATTGAAGTCGAGTAATCTCCCTCCATGGTTCGATACCACGAGGGCGTCGGCCCCCGATTCAAGGGCGATGCGTGCGTCGTCGGGATTCATGATGCCCTTGACCACTACAGGAAGAGAGACTTCTCGTTTAAGCAACTCAATATCTTTTGGGGAGGCGGGGTGTCCTTTTCTGGGTTTGCCATCCGTCGACAGAGGTATTCGATCGCCCAGTTTGGTTGGTTGAAGAACGTCCATGGTCAGCCCCACGGCGACGTATCCTAACTCCTCTGCAAGCCTTGCGTTCTCCAATACCTTTTCCCTCCCCTTGCTCAAATAGCCCATAAAGACCAGTGGGGCGGTAATGCCTTCGGTCCACTCCCGAACGGTTGGCTTGGCGGCATGGCTGACAAAAACCATTGATCCTGCACGACTGGCGCCCTCTGCCACCTCGTGCTCGGCTCTTTCCCGGATTTTGCTGAAGCTTCCTACCGGGGCAACCACAGTAGGGGCGCTAAGGCGTCGGCCGAAGAGTTCCACGGTAGTGTCCGGGTTGGTGATATCGTGGAAGATCCTCTGGCGGAAAAGTATTCTGCGCAGGGCAGCCTGATTCCTCCGTCGCGTTGATCCGCTCTCTGCGGATCCCATGATATGCTCCCATGCCTCGGGGTTCATTCTTTGCCGGGCCAGCTCACGGATTTCTCCTAGACTCAATTCCTCTAATCTCTTATCTTCGTTGACCATCCTTGAAACTCCTTTCCTGGAAGAATCTTACGTCGGAAACGTTGCTAATGAGTAGAGGAAGGTAAATAAAACTGCAACAGGAGCGTGCGCTGTAAAATGCTGTAGTTGTCATCGGAGATCATGTAAAGAAACGACCCCCCCTTCGGGTCCTCACGCACCGCAAGCCCCTCGAAGTTATCCACTTCAAGAGGCGGGCCGAGCAGCGCGATCTCTTTCCCCTCAAGCCGTGCCCCAGCTTTTAAGTTGCCACGCGAAAGCAGCCGGATGCGAACGGTGACGCCGCTAATGAGGCTATATCGGCGTTCTAGCAGCAGCACATCACCGCTTGCCAGAGTCGCGAGGTCGGTTGGCCTGAAACCGTCTGATTGTAGATAAGATAAAGGAAAAAACTTGTCTTTCTGGATAAGCCAACCTTTGAGGCTTCCGTCCTGGTTCTCGAATCTTTCGGTGAGTGCAAGGAGGCGCCGGTCGGGAAGGATCGTCACCGCCTCGATGCCGCCATTGGCAGGGGCATTTTGAAGTTCAGCCGGAGTGGGAAGGGGCTCGGGGAGTGAGGTGAACGGGCCTGTGGACCGAGGGTAGCGCCAGAGACGGTGAGCGCGCTCGAAGGCGACGATGAAGGAACCATCCCGGTCCCGTACCAGGGCCTCGGCATCACGGAGATAGTTGCTCACAATGCTTCCGTCGGGTGTGAGCAGGGGGGCAATCTTCCATGGACCGAGCCCTGTTAGTCGGCCCTGAGGGTTATGGTGCAACCGGGCAGTAAGCCAATAACCGTGATCAGAGACCGCGTAGAGGAGATTCCCGTCCATGCTAAGCTCCAGCCCGGATAGCCCGCCAAAACGAGAGTCCCCTGATGTCAGCTCAAATCCGCTCAGAAAGGTGAGATCTCCGAAGAACTCCCGGCCGGGTTTTTCCAGATCCAGTTCGATAGGATTCACCTTTACGATGAGTGGCGCCGCAGTTGCCTGGGGAATCCCAACAAAACAGAAAGCGTGAAGAAAGAGGGAGGTGAAAAGGAACCGGCATGCGTTTTTGCGCTTGAGTTTCATCAATAGTCCGTTCGCCCCAGGTTTTAGGCGTTAGGCGTTTATTATCCTGCCACTTCGAAGCATCCTATGACAAGTCTGCCTTCAGGTCAGAACCAGAGGTAACTGGTATTTGTCCAGGCCCGAGAATTTGACTGCCAGGCTTCTTTTATCAATCGATTTGTTATTGTTGGTCATTGCCGGTTGCTTTTGGTGGAGTCATTTTGATAACGTATGCGAACTTCTCTAATCAAGTTATATCGAACACGGGGTTTGAATCCCCGTGTTCGACCAAGGGGGGGAGATTCCGCTTCTCCCCTTTGGAAACCCCATCGGCTTTGTGCCCGCCTCAAGAGGCGGGGTTTACATTGAATAAAGGGGATGTATGCCTCCAGAAAAAAACGCGAATGAAAAGGTTCTCAGCGAGGCGGTAATTCCCAAAAACACCGGGATGGCCTTCACTGTAAAGCAGGGTCAGCGTATGCGGGTGATCGGGGAGTCCACCGCCGACTTTGTCATTTATAACCTAAACAACATAAGGGAACGCTTTGATCAGGCGAGGACCAAGGTAGACCAGGGGAAAATCTACGTGAGTACGGGGGATGTCCTCATCTCTAAGTTCAACAACGTGATGATGACAATTGTAGAGGACGGCTACCAGGAGGGGACTCACGATCTGCAGAAAGGGATGTGTAGCACATCCTTCTACGAGAAATGGGGAGATAAGGTATTTGAGATCTACGGAGAGACCTGGGCAAAGGTGGGGAGGAAAAGGGAGGCTGCTCCGGACCACGGTTGCTGGGAAAACCTCACAGAGGCACTTAAACCGTGGAAGGTCTCGCCAGAGGACGTTCCGAGCCCGCTAAATGTCTTTCAGACCATGATAATCGATGGCGAGACGGGAACGATGCGCTACTCCACCACAAGACCAAAACCCGGAACACATATCGACTTCCGGGCTGAAATGGACTGTCTGGTTGGGATCAGCGCCTGTCCGGAAGGCGGGAGGGGTAAGGTGCTTAAAGTCATTATCTATGAGAAGTAGCCCGTAGTTAGAAAGTAGAGGTGAACCGTTATGAGAAGTAGTCCAAGGTTGGCGAAAAACGAAATGATGGATATGCAGGATTTACGCAATTTCCTTTCTTTCCTTGAAGAGCGAGGGCAACTGCTGCGGGTGAAAGAGGCGGTTAGCACGAAGTTCGAGATTGCCGCGGGCATCAGAAAGACCTCCGATGTCAAGGGTCCTGCCCTTTTGTTTGAAAGCGTCAAAGGATTTCCCGGCTGGCGTGTTCTGGGTGGGCTCTTTGCTACTCGCCAGCTCGTGGCGCATGCCCTGGGAGTTTCGGAGGTCGGGCTCCTTCAGAGGTACCTGACGCTCGAAGACAAGAGGATTCCTCCAGTGATGGTAAAAGCGGGACCGGTAAAAGAGACCGTGTTGAAAGGCAAGGAGATTGACCTTTACCGGCTACCCATCGTCATCCATTCCGAAAAAGACGTGGGTCCCTATATTACCATTGCTGTTCAGGTCGGAAAGGACCCGGACACCGGCGTTCGGAACGTATCTATCCACCGCATGCTTCTTCTTGGAAAGGACCGTCTCACTCTCTGGGCCCCGCCGGACCACCACCTGGGTCGGATGATCCTCAGGGCCGAGGACAAAGGGAAGGGCCTGGAGGTGGCAACGGTTATTGGGGTGGACCCGGCGATCGTCATCGGCTCCCAGGCAAAGGTGCCTTACGGTGTGGATGAGTTCGAAGTTGCGGGAGGCCTGCGTGGGGCTCCGGTGAATCTTACCCGATGTGAGACTATTGACGTGGAGGTGCCGGCCTTTTCCGAGATAGTTATAGAGGGAGTTACGATTCCGGGAGAGAGGGTATCCGACGGTCCCTATGGGGAATACCCGGGAACCTATAGCGAGACCAAGCAGTCTCCAGTCGTTAAGGTCACGGCTATTACCATGCGTGAGAAGCCGATCTATCAGACCGCCCTGACGGGCATGCCGGTAACGGACAACCACACGCTCATCGAGTGTGCGAACTCCGCCCTCGTTTACCGCGAGGTGAAGAAGATCGTTCCGGAGGTTAAGGCCGTTTGCGTGACTGCGGGAGGTACCTTCCGCCATCACGTGGTGGTGTCGATGAAGAAGAGACATGAGGAGGAGGCCCGAAACGTGATCCTGGCGATCCTCGCCACGGGAGCAGGATTCAAGCACGTCATCGTGGTCGATGAGGACATTGACATTAATGATCCTGTGGATGTGGAATGGGCTGTCAACACCAGGATGCAGCCGGATCGTGACATCATCATTATTCCCCGACTTGCGTGTTCCACTCTGGATCCCTCGGCGCCCATGCCGCGAACAACAGCCGGCTGGGGCATCGACGC
>JACZXR010000244.1 GCA_022571535.1 Deltaproteobacteria bacterium
ATCAACAACTCACCTTAGTTTAGTGTAGTTACAGACCGACGATCAAAATGCCGGCAACTGGTGTCCTAAGCCGCTCAATACCGGAAATCCCTCGATTATTTTTTCGGATCGGGGTTAAAAAGAACTTTTCACCAGACTTTTTGATCGAGAGTCTCTCTGTCGTTGACCTTTCTCAAGGCTGTGTGGTAATCGAGCCGTAGAAGGGAGGCTTGATCATGCATACCTGTGCCATCGATATCCATCATCACTACGTTCCCCCAGGGTTGCTGGAGGAGTCTAAGCGCCACGGCAAAGCCCTAGGGGTGGAGGTAACCGAAACGAAGGAGGGCCAGACTACCCTTTCGTTTGCCGGTAAATCAAAGTTTGGGATCCCTCCTGACCTCTACGGACTGGAGAGCAGGCTTGCCATGATGGACAAAGGAAAGGTTGCCATCGCTGCACTGGAGCCACATACGGCAAGCCTTGGTTACAGGCTTGATGGGGAAAAAGGAGAAGCCTGGTGCAACCTCTATAATCAGGGTCTAAAGGATCTCATCGGCCAACATCCGGACCGTTTCGTCGGGCTTGCCGCTGTACCCCTGCAGGACCCCAGCCGAGCTGCGAAGGTGCTTGATCATGCCATCCGTGAGCTCAAGCTCTCGGGCGGTTACATTGGCTCGAATGTGAACGAAAAATACTATAATAGCAATGAGTTTGATCCCTTCTGGAAAAAGGCGGAGGAACTGGATGCCCTCATAGTCATGCATCCTGAAGATATCGCAGGTTCCGACCGCATGGGACCTTATGGTCTGCGCTTGATTTGCGGCAACCCAGCGGATAGCGCCCTCTCTTTGGGTTTTCTCACATATAGCGGGGTGTTTGACAGGTTTCCCAACCTCAAGCTTTGTGTCCTCCACGGTGGCGGGTTCTTTCCCTATCACCTGGGGCGTTTTGATCAGGGTTTTGCCGTTCGTTCGGGATCCCGCGCCGCTCAAGCTTCTTCACCTCCTAGTGCCTACCTTAAGAAGAATCTCTATTTCGATGCGCTTGTCTACCGTGTGGACACCCTCGACTACCTGAGGCGCCTGGTAGGACCCGGCCGCCTTATGATCGGGACCGATTACCCCTATCCCCTTGGTGATTGGATGGCGGTGGAGAAGGTTGAGGCGTTGGAGTGTTCGGAGGCCGAAAAAATGGAGATTCTCGAGGGAACCGCCAGGCGCCTTTTGAAACTTTGAGTTTGAGATGGATCAGGGAACCACTTTGCTCACAATCGAATCTGCCCTTCGTATTGTTTTTGGACTCCGTTTTCTCAGCAGTGGCATTAGTAATGTCCGAAGATGGCCTCATGCAACTCACACTGCAAAACTTGTTTTTCCGCAGGGCGCAACCTTTTTCGGTATGTTGGCAACGGCCATGATGGTACTAGGAGGGAGCGGTCTCACACTGGGGCTTCAGACCCCTATCGCTGCGCTCATGTTGGCACTTTTCCTGATTCCGACCTTTAAGGTTCACCAGCACTGGCTTCAAGTTCTGCCGAATACACTGAAGGCTGTAGGAGAGTCCATTACGAACGAGGAGGCAAAGGGTCAATTCCAACTCATAGGTCGTCATGCCATTCATTCCCATGAGGTCGGATGGCAAACCAACATTGTCCTGTTAGTAATGGCCCTGTTTTTCTGTGCGCGCGGCTCTGCTGCCTTTGGATTGGATAACCTGATGGACAGTTGGGTGGTCCGCATCTTTTAATGCTATGAAATGGAGGCTGCCGCATGCCTTATCTGGATCTAAAGGACATTAAGCTCTATTACGAGGCCTATGGTGAGGGGCCGCCCTTTCTCTTTATCAGCGAGACGGCCTGCGACGGCGCGGTTTGGAAACTCTTCCAAGTTCCGGAATTTTCCCGAGATCACCGCGTCATCATCTTTGACTACCGCGGCACGGGCCTCTCCGGCAAGCCGTCCGTGAAGTATACCACCAATATATTTGTCGACGACATCGTCGCTCTCTTGGACCATCTGGGGGCAGAGCAGGTTATCGTGTGCGGTCACTCGATGGGAGGTAGGGTAGCCCAGCTCCTATCACTTGAGCATCCTCGAAAGGTAAAACAACTGATTCTTGCATCGACCGGCGCCGCACATCCCGGGATGAAGGGAATTCCCTTAAGGCTGAGTAAGGAGATGGTTGAGAGAGGGTATGTGAGGTATGTGAGGGAGCACACGATCGAGGTGGGCTGGACGGAGGAGTACGTCGGGACGCACAGAGACCTCATTGACAAGTATCTTGAAGTTCGAATGGCCAATCTGGCGCCGCTGGAGTGCTATCTCCGCCATGTGATTGCTCGCCAGGAGCATGACACGAGTGGGGGATTAAAGGACATCAAGGTACCGACTCTAATTTTGGTGGGTGACGATGATCATGGTGTCACCAGCGATCTTTCCCACAGGGCCGGAGCCGATATTCTCGCGCGTGGAATCCCCAACTCAAAGTTGGTGGTCCTGCCCAACGAGCGACACAGTTATTTTTTTACTAATCCGGGCGCGGCACACAAGATAATCCGAGAATTCATCGCTACCTGATCCTCCTGTCGATTATTCGCTTTTAAGGCGGGAGGGTTTGGGTGCCCATTTCCCACTTCCTAGACTTCTTGACACAAAATATCCACTTGATACCGGTATCTAAATAGGTGATAGTAATCCATATATTTGACAAGGAGGGTGAGATGACGACTGAAGAGCTTAAAGCTCAGACTGAGGAGTCAACACAGCAGACGACCCCGGTGCGGGCCAAGAAACTAGGGCACGTGGTCTTTAACGTCAGCGATGTCGAGCGGACCACAAAGTTCTGGACGGAGATCATGGGTTTTAAGGTCTCTGACCGGAATGAGCGTGGGATGGTGTTTCTCCGCAATGGTTCGGATCACCACACCATTGCGCTGGCCCCGGCCGAGGGCAACAACGAGGTGCCGAAGAAGGGGCTGGTCGGGTTCGATCATTGCGCCCTGGAGGTGGGGAGCGTTTCGGAGCTTTTTAAGATTCGAGACTTTTTGCGCTCCAAGCGGGTAACAATTACCTACGAGGGGCGAAAGGGTCCCGGGTGTAACCCAGGCATTGAATTTCTGGATCCGGACGGGATCACTATCGAGCTATACGCCGCAATGGACCAGATTGGTTGGGACGGTAAGAGCCGGTCCGGTGAGCAGTGGCGCCGGGCCAAGTCACTCGAGGAGGTCATCGCGAATCCGGTCGAGGGCGTTAGGTACTAGGTCCCACGACTAAGGAGCATCCTGGGGTGTATCGAGATAAATAGGCACTAAAAGCCGTCGTGCTGTGTTGGTTTAGTGCTCTGGAAGTCCTGTCCTACGACGAGGTATTGGCAATCAACCAAACACCTCCGGGCGTGATCTACATCTGCTGGATTTCAGGGGTCCAGGGCCGGGCGGCACCAGTGAAGCTGCTCATCATACTGGAACTCACTCCTTATAATCTTAATATTCTGGTGGTTCGGGTGGCGGAGTATGATGTCCACTTGATGATTCAGATGCTGGTTAGACTCCCGGCGGTTCACCCCGTGAAATAATCTCCTCTGTCAAGACTTTAAAGACTCCTCTAGCCGCTATTTCACGGGCTGAATGTTCTGGGCTCACCCTGCGGAGTCGCGGTCCATTACTCCACCGTGGCCGTGCCCCAAAGCCACGGACACAGGTCCGTGGTACGGGGTTACCGGTCCAAGATACGAAAAATATGGCCAAGGTCGACCCCTTTTTCTCAGTGTTGGGGAATTCTTTATTTAAGAGTGTGAAGAAAGGCGCATTTATTTACAACGGTTCTAGCGTGGAAATACCCAGTCACTTGAAGCGAGCCCCCGGTCATTTATATATAAGTGCAGGGGACTATTAGGAGTGAATCGTGCGTGTCAGGACTTGGAGCGCGAGCTAGGGAACCCCGTTGTCACCAGTCACCAATCCATTCTCTGGTGGGTTTTAAGGACAATGCAGGTCGAAACGCCGATAGAACACTTAGGCCAACTCCTCCGGCCGTGCCGATGAAATCCTGCTATAGAGAACTCATCGCTTGTCTTGGCTGACCTCTTTTGTTACTTGTCCTCTTCTGGTTGCCTAAATATACAGGGGGAGAAGGGAGTGTTATGAAAACCCTCATTCAGGGCGGATTCGTGGTCGGTTTTAATGGCAAGGAGCATGAGGTCATCAGGGATGGAGTGGTAGTCTTTGATAAGGATCGGATCCTGTTTGTGGGCAAGCAGACCTCCGAGTCGGTGGACAGACGGATCGAGGCCAAAGGTTGTCTTGTTAGTCCAGGCTTCATCGACACCCATTTCCATTCCGGCAGCAATGCCAGCGACTATCTCCTGAACGAGCCCGACAAGCCCGACTTTTTTGCTTCAAACTATTTAGCCCATGGCGCCCCTCTCAGGGGAAAGGCTAAGTTTGCCCACTTTAAGGATGTAGATGTCGGCCAGCGCTTTTCACTGGTCCACATCTTAAAGAGCGGTGTCACTACGGTTCTGGACGTTGGCGGCCCTGGTGGGAATCCCGAGCGTTATGTGGAGATGGTGGATGAATTGGGAATTCGTTGTTTTGCCGGCCCTAGCTACAA
>JACZXR010000007.1 GCA_022571535.1 Deltaproteobacteria bacterium
CCCTTCGAGTCCTAAAAAAGCTGAACTTAAGAAGGCGGATGTTATTCAATCGTGTACAGGTTGGCAAGGCAAAAAAAGCCTCTTTTACGAAAAGTATGGTTCCGTGAGTTGAAAACCCCAGTCCTGGCAAGGGATTGAGCGTGCTTTTACAAGACCTGCCATCCCTGAGCATTCCCATTTTTACCGCCTGCACTGCAGGCTGCCGAAAAGCAGATGCACGAAGTCGGCCTCGCCATCCGGGTTGCGCGTTCGGATGCCCTTGACGGCAATGAAGCCGGTGACGGCGAGAAAGATCCAGTTGAAGGCCCGCTCGAACTCTCCGGTGAATTCAAACATGCACAGGTCTCCCCTTCCTTTCGGAAGCGCCGAGCATTTTTACCTTCATGACGCAATGGCAATGATTGTATGTTTTAATAACACTTCTAATAGCTATAGCCTTTGATTATAGTCTTAACCAGCAGTGTGGTAGCCGACGCTGGGGACAAAGGGGGGCCATGCCGGTTCTGGCCCGGACATTGTCGACACCGTCGCAGGCAACCTGCACACACCACGGGGGTAGCATGGCGAAACGAGATTTTCAGTCCGTGTATGATCGCTCTCTCAGCGATCCGGATAGTTTCTGGGCCGAGGCCGCTGAAGATGTGCACTGGATCAAGCACTGGGACAAGGTCCTCGACGACAGCAACAAGCCGTTCTACCGCTGGTTTACCGGTGGCAAGGTCAACACTTGTTACAACGCGCTCGATCTGCACATCGAGGGCGGACGCGGAGACCAGGCGGCGCTGATCTACGACAGCCCGGTCACCGGCAAGATCAAGACTTACAGCTACACCGAGCTGCGCGACAAAGTCGCCAGGTGCGCCGGCGCGCTCGCCGCCATAGGCGTCGAGAAAGGGGATCGGGTCATCATTTACATGCCCATGGTGCCTCAGGCCGTGATCGCAATGCTCGCATGCGCACGACTGGGGGCGGTGCATTCGGTGGTCTTCGGGGGTTTTGCCGCGAACGAGCTGGCGGTGCGCATCGACGACTCCCAGCCGAAGGTGATCGTGTCCGCCTCGTGCGGCATCGAGGTCAATCGTGTTATTCCATACAAGCCCCTGCTCGATGATGCGATCGAGCTTGCCCGGCACAAGCCCGGGAAGTGCGTCATAGTGCAGCGCTCGATGGAGCGCGCTGAACTCAAACCAGGCCGGGACCTGGACTGGAAGGAGGTCATGGACGCGGCGCAGCCGCATGACTGCGTGCCGGTGGCTGCCACAGATCCGCTCTATATCCTTTATACCTCGGGCACGACCGGCGAGCCCAAGGGCGTGGTGCGGGACAACGGTGGCCACATCGTCGCGCTTAAGTGGACCATGAAGAACATCTATGGCGTCGAGCCCGGTGACGTCTACTGGGCCGCCTCCGACGTAGGCTGGGTGGTGGGCCATTCCTACATCGTCTATGCACCGCTGTTCAATGGGAACACGACCGTGCTGTTCGAAGGTAAGCCCGTGGGCACACCCGATGCCGGCGTGTTCTGGCGCGTGATATCGCAGCACAGGGTCAAGGTCATGTTCACGGCGCCAACCGCGTTTCGCGCCATCAAGAAAGAAGACCCCGAGGGTGAGTTAATCAAGAAGTATGACCTCTCCGATTTCAAGACGTTGTTTCTGGCGGGTGAACGCTCCGACCCCAATACCCTGCAATGGGCCGAACATCACCTCGGCGTGCCGGTGATCGACCATTGGTGGCAGACGGAGACCGGTTGGGCGATCTGCGCCAACTGCCTCGGCATTGAGCAGCTACCGGTGAAGCACGGCTCGCCGACCAAGCCGGTTCCAGGTATGGATGTGCGCGTCGTCGACGAGCAGAACCAGGAGCTGAAGCGTGGGGACATCGGCGCGCTGGTGATCAAGCTGCCCTTACCGCCAGGCACGTTCCCCACCCTGTGGAACGCCGATGATCGTTTCGCCAAGTCCTACCTGTCCGAGTTTCCGGGATATTACAAAACCGCAGATGCGGGCTACATGGACAAAGACGGCTATGTGTTCGTGATGTCACGCACCGACGACATTATCAATGTTGCCGGCCATCGCTTGTCGACCGGCGGCATGGAAGAGGTGCTGGCAGCACACCCGGATGTTGCGGAGTGCGCGGTGATCGGCGTGGCTGACGAACTCAAGGGCCAGTTGCCGCTCGGATTCCTGGTGCTCAAGGCAGGTGTGGACCGCGATTACGCCGATATCGTCAAGGAAGTTGTGAAGCTGGTACGTGAGAAGATTGGGCCGGTGGCAGCCTTTAAGACCGCCACCGTGGTGCAGAGCTTGCCCAAGACGCGATCGGGCAAGATCTTGCGCAGCACCATGCAGAAAATCGCCGACGGTGAGGAGTACAAGATACCGGCCACCATCGACGATCCGGCGGTCCTGGGCGAAATCGCAACCGCGTTGAGCGGCGTCGGTTATCCCAAGGACGCCTGAGACCTGTCTGACGACAATCGATCTCCACGCGGCGCCCGCCGCCGCAGATAGCCAAGGCAAAAAAAAGGGGCCCCGATCGGGGCCCCCTATATTCGCAAGTCTGTCCTCGTCTTACTTCCCCATCTCCTCAGGATGGATCGGAATAACACCCGGGAGAACCCATTTCTCCCACATCTCGTCGGTCTTCTTCTGAAAATAGTCAATGTCCTCATCGATGAAGTGAGCGAAGCGTCCCTGCCGGAGGAGATAATCCCTGACCGGCTTTCTCTTCAGCCTTCTCTCGACGATCTTTTTGGTCTTCCCATAGTATTTGAGCTTCCTATCTTCGATCTCGTAAAGGGGGAAGATGCCGGTCTCAATCGCCAGCTCACCCAGCTCGTGAGAGTACAGAGGGTCATAGTCCCACCCCTTCGGGCATGGGTCGAGGGAATGGATAAAAGTTGGTCCGCCAATGCTAAGGGCCTTTCTCACCTTGTTCATCATATCCAGGGCATAAGACGCGCAGACCGTAGCTACGTAGCGGCACTCCGGGTGACCCGCTGCCAACATTCCCACCATGTTCTTCTTCCAGCGCGTCTGCATGATCCGATGCTTCTTCCCGGGAGGAGTAAACGTCGTATTGACACCCCACGGGGAACCACCCGAAGCCTGGATGTCCGTATTGGCATAAGACTCGTTGTCATAGCACAGAATCAAGAGATTATATTGGGGATGCATCAGCGTTGCCGAAATCGCGGAGAGCCCCATGTCCAACCCCCCTCCGTCTCCACAGAAGGCGATGACATTGATGGCCTCCTCTTTCATCTTTCCCTTCCGCATGAGCGCCTTGAGACCAGCCGCAGTGCCCAGTGCAGCGGACCCAGAGGAACCCAGCTGCGTGTGCATAAACGGAACCACCCAGGGGGTTGTGTAATAGGTCGTGTTGGCAACGTACATGCAACCAGTACTTCCAAGCACAACGGTCCTCGGCCCGGCGGCCTTGATCATGAGCTTCATGACCAGGGCAGACTCGCATCCCTGGCAAGTGCGGTGTCCGGAGCCGAAGTACTCCTCCACGGTAACCTTCTTGACCCCTTTAAACGCATCGAGCTTCTGGGGCTCCTCTACTAACAAGTCACTTCTTGCTTCCATGGTTCCTCCTATCTATTCTCTCACGCCAATCCAGACAACTTCTCTGTCCACTTTATTACTTTTCGCTGTCTCCAGCATCATATTTATCATCTCCGTGACTCCATCAATAGTCACCTCTCGGCCGCCAAGCCCGCATATGAAGCCATAAACCTTAGGACGAGTGGGCAGATCATAGAGGGCCGAGCGAAATTCGTTATAGAGAATCCCGCCGGAATACGGTGAGCCATATGAGTAATCTCGATCGATGATCCCCACGACCTTGAATTTCTTCAAGCAGTCCTGCACCTCCTCGGTGGGGAAGGGGCGGAACCATTTGAGTCGGACAAAGCCGACCTTTTTTCCCTTCTCTCTCAGTTTCCTCACCGTAACCTTGACCGGCAACGCCAGCGTCCCCTGACCCACCAACACCACATCGGCATCATCGGTCATGTACTCCTCTAAAAAGGGAGAGTAGTTCCGTCCGAAAATACGGTTAAAGTCCCTGTAGGCGTCTTCGATAACCCCTTTGGACCTCTTCATCGCCTCGTCGCTCTGCCGGCGAATCTCGATGAGCCAGTCCTCGTTGACCTGCGGGGCAATGGTAATCGGGTTGTCCGGGTGAAGGAGCTTGCTCCCCCGGTCATAGGGTTTGAGAAACTGATCCACCTTCTCCTTTGAGGGCACCCTGACCAAGCTTTGTGAATGGGTTAAGAAGGCGCCATCAAGCCCCAGGGCACATGGGAGAAAAACGCGCGGATCCTCGGCAACTCTGAAGGCGATGAGCGCAATGTCGAAGGCCTCCTGGACAACGTCCACCCATGTCAGCATCCATCCCAAATCGCGCACGGCCAGGGCATCGTTGTGCTCGCAACCAAAGGCACCCGGGTCGTCCAGGGCACGGTTACCCACAACGGCCACCACGGGCAGCCTCAGACCTGCCGTGACAGCCAACGCCTCCATGGCATAAAACCAGCCCACGCCACTGGAACCGACAAAGACCCTTGCCCCCACTGCGGAGGCGTGCTTGACGATCTCAAACTGAGAGTGCTCACTCTCCGCCACGATGTAATCTGCGTCCAGGTCCCCGTCTGCAATCATCTTGGAAATCATCTGCATCAGGGTATCGTAAGGGCGAATGGGGTAGGCCGTCACAACGTCAATGTCGGCAAGCCGACAGGCATGCGCGATAGCCTCGCACCCACTGATCAGCATCTCTCTGTCATCAGCCCCCGACTTTCCAACTGTGCTTTGCGCTGCTGCTTGAACGGCCATGTCTATCCTCCTGGTTTATGAAAATCTCCCTTAATCTGTCTGCTCGACCTTCTCGCTTTCATACTGCCCACGATGATGGAAGCCATGGGAGCGCTCCTCAGGCCTGCTTTCGATCTTGCCCTTGAGCCACCCGGCATAACTCTCCTTGTCTGCCCTCCACATCTCCCACTGGCTCGCGTTATCCGCAAACTCGCTCTCGTTCACCATGGTGACGCATTTGTCTACCGGGCAAACCGCCTCGCATACCCCACAACCACAGCAGGCCTCCATGTTGGCTTCATAGTATCCGTCCGGAGTCACGTCAAAGCAGGAATCGGGGCACTGGAGCCAGCAAAGGGTGCACTTGGTACATGTAGTGAAATCGATCACCGGACGCATGGTCCGGGTGGCAAACTTCTTGAAGTAGGGACTCCGTCCCGGTCGGTATCCCCCGTCGTGGCCTTCATACTGGCCTCCGTTGGGAACGGCACGTACCACAAGCCCTTCCTCCATATCCTTCCACCCGGGCATCGTAAACGAATAAGGGGTCTCTGAGTTTCCCTCGTCGGGTTTGACCTTCCTGATCTGCACTTTCTCAAAAGACCTCTCCGCCGAAGCCACCTTCAAATCATCATTCCATTCATCACGGATCATCTGCTCGATGGAAGACGAGCTGAAAAGCTGCGGCGCCACCCGAGGCAGGACTCCCAGAATCCTGACATCAGTATGGTCATCCTTGTAGACCCAGAGGCCGGCAAAACTAGTCTTACCCTTCACCAGGGCAATGTTGTACGGGACCTCTTTTCTGTGGATGTGGGGAATAAGGTCCTCCGGATTGTGAATAGAGGTCACAACCAGGGTGCCGTTCTCCTTCAGCAGTTTGTTGACCGGTTGGAGTCCGTACCACGCCCAGGACTCAACCCCTTTGCACAGGGTGTCGTCAACGGCAATCGTGACGTCCACCTGGGTTGGCTCGTACTGGGCCATGCTTATCTGAAGCTCGTCATCATCTTCCGCCACGATGGCAAACTGCTTGGCAGGAATTCCGTTTCTCTCCGGGGAATCCCCGTAACGGCCAAATGCGACCCCGACCTTTCCCTCTTTCCGCGCTGCAAGCACGATACCTCGGGTAATATGCTTGGCAAGGGTTTTCTGAAAGATCCCGCGATAAATAACCTCAACGGCAATGGTACTCATGAAATCCTCCTCTCGTCTAAATCAGCCTTAATATAATTGAGATGCGGTTTTTCCTTGTCCAGAGTAATGTTCTGCTCGACCTTCTCGATGTGATTGAGCATTGCATTTCGGGCACGGCCTTTATCGTGATCCTCGATGGCAGATAGTATCCTAAAATGAGAGGCTAGAGAGGCCGCGCTCCTACCAGGAGTCTGGAGTGACTCTTCCCGGCTGTGACTCAAAAGCTCCATCAATCCCGAGACAAGCTTCTGAAGCGCCTGATTCTGGGTTGCCTGACCAATGGAAAAATGGAACTCGGCATCCGCCTCCACCGCCATAACCCCTTGACTGATCTGCTCCCTCTGTTTCCTCAAAATCTCCCTCATGCGCTCGACATCTCTTTTGCTGGCCCTCTCCGCCGCCAGGGCAGCGATCTGAGGCTCAATGAGCTTGCGCATCTCGAAAATATCAGCCAAGGCATCCTTGGCCTCGATCAGGAGCTTTGCCAGGAGTTCAACGAGGGACTCCGTGGGCAGATCCGCTACAAAGGTCCCCATGCCCGTCCGAGTGACCATTAAGCCCTGCGTCTCTAGGGCACGGAGGGCCTCGCGCACGGAAGTACGGCTAACCTTAAAGGTCTCTGCCAGCTCCCTTTCAGAGGGAAGCTGGTCCCCTGCCTTGAGTCTCCCGTCCTTGATGAGCTCATGGATCTGGCTCACCACGTCCTCGTAAATCCGCGTTTTCTTAATGGCCCTGAGCATCTTCCAGTCTGCCTGTCTAGTGGTCTAGCCACTCTACCTATATCAAACCTATAACGTCTGTCAAGAGGAAAATTGCCTTTTGTGGAGGGAATAGTTTTTACGCCTAAAGCCAGTCTGAGCGCAGCTCAGGCAGCGAGGAACAAAACAAATTCGAACCGGACATCAAGCCTTTCCCTTGACGGAGGGCTGTTCGACGAGGACCTGCGAGGCGTCCTCTGCCAAGAGGTCGTCCTTCCATCCCGCACGCCATGATTCCACCTCAACTCCAAGGGCATCGGCGATGCGGGTAATACAGTTAAACCAGCCGGCCAGCTGAACGATCTCAAGGATCTGCACATCGTCAAATCCGACCTCCCTTAACCTCTGGACATCTCTTTCCCTTAAGCTCTTGGAGTCAAGAGTGAGGCTGCCGACAAATTCAAGCATGGTCCGCTCTTGATCGCTCAGGTCGGCCGCATGGAAGTCCCGTCTGACCTGCTTCACCAGCTCAGGGTCCTCCCTCTCAGGGGCCGCGTTCTTGCGGAGAAACTCTCCGTGTGAGACCGTTCAGTAACCACACTGGTTGACTGCGGAAACGTGAAAGGAGATGAGCTCCTCCTTGCGCCTGCCGAGGCTCGACCCCCCAAATGTCAGCATGTCCTGAAAGGCCAGCAACCGCTTCAGGACCTCAGGCCTCAGCGACTGCGCTGCAAGAACATTGGGCCAGTATCCATGGGTCCGTACTCGATAATCGCGGAGCTCTTTGATAATTGCGTCCTCATCAGAATCGAGCGTCTTGATCCAGGTCATGCTTGCGACAACCTCCTTAGTAGAACGGGTGCCCCCCATTCATTGCGGGTCCAGCGGGCCAGGGTCCTTATAGTAGTGCTGATAATACCAGTCCGCAATCTCCCACCCGGTGGCTCGCCAGACTCCGTCATGGGAGCAAATATAGTCCAGCGCCTTGTCCAGATATTTGATCCGATACGGGAGACCTGTGATGAAGGGATGAAGGGGGATGGCCATCACCCTTCCACTCTCAGCGCCTTCCTTGTAGAGAGTGTCAAATTGATCGCAGACTTGTTGCCGGTACGCCTCCGGCGTCTGGTTCGAGTGCAGCAGGAGCGATATGTCGTTCACGCCCTGTTGATACGGTAAAGCTATCATCCGACCGTTACGGACGCGCATGGGTATGGGCTGATCGTCACATGCCCAGTCACAGACATACTCAAATCCCTCAGCGGCAAGGTGGTCCGGAGTGTTAAAGGTCTCAGCCAGCCCTGGGCCAAGCCAGCCTTTGGGCGCTGTTCCGACGGCTGCCGTGATGGTGTCTCTGACCTTGCGGATCACCGAACGCTCCTCCTCCAACGGATATTGACTCAACCTTAAATTATTGGTGATCCCGTGTCCCAACCACTCCCAACGCCTTTTCTTGCCTTCCTCAATGATTGCCGGATGATGCTCGCAAACATCAGAATTCAGCAAGACGCTGGCCCTGATCCCGTGTTTGTCGAGGACATCCATAATACGGAAAATGCCAATTCTCGACCCGTAGTCTCGCAATGAGTAACTCTGGATATCAGGCAAGTGCGGACTGGAGGCTGCCTGAAGGGGCTTGTCGATGTGGAAGTACTCGATGTTAGGGCAAACCCACAGGGCAAGCCTCGCCTCACCCGGCCATTTCAGCGCCCCGCGCCCGCCGCCCGGAAGATAGTCGTAACGATCCTTTGCCATAGAACCCCTCCTCACCTGTGAACTCTTCTATTAGTCACTCCCCGAAGGAAAGTTCCCACCGGTTGCCATCGCGGTCGTTGATATAAAGCGAATATCCCTTCCCGTCGGGGTGCTCGCGGATATTCTCCACCCGGGCTCCCGCCTGCTCCAACTCCGTCATTGCCTTCTCTTTCTCCTGCCAGGGGATGTTTAGCGTGTGATGGGGCACACCTGGGCGCGGCCCCTGAGAGGCGTCAAAGATGTGAACCTGAAAATTCCCCAATTGGACATCGACCTCTTTGACCCGGCCCCGGTCAAACTGCTCTTGGGTCGGCTCGATCCTCCGGACAACCCTGGCACCCAAGACTTGGGTATAAAATTTTTCCGACTCGGCCAGATTCTTAGCCCCTATGGCGAAGGTCTTGAGCCCCTTGACGTCAGGCATGGCTCCTCCTTATTAACAGAAATTGGTATAAACCGATATTTCCCCATGAGCGCGGCTGGACATCCCGCATGGGAGTTACACTGGCTGAACTCCGAGTAAGATCCATATCGGTTCAGCGCTTGCGTCTTTTCTTGGCGCGCTTAACGGGAGCCTCTATGTCGAAAGCAATCGAGGCAATCGCGTGGTATGGGATCATGATCAGGTTGCCATCGCCGTCACGAACGACCACTTCATGGCCAGCGTTGCTCTGTATAACCTGAATGATCATGCCGTTCACAGTCTTGCCCGAAAGCAGTTCCATCCGGATCCGCACGCTCTGAGCAATGAGGTGCTGGAAATTGAGCAGATCCCCTCCAATAACATGAAGTCCCTGCTGGAGGGCTTCTCGATAGGCCTCGTTTGTGACCCTTAGTCGGACCACCACGATGCAGAGGAGGCTATCCAGCACCTTCAAACCGGCGCCGGGATATTCCCTGGTGAACTCTTCAAAATCCGAGCGGCTGAGGACATGCACCACGGCATCCTCCTCCACGAGTGCAGAGGCAGAACGACCTCTGCGGTCCATAAACGATATTTCACCGAAGACGCCTCCCCTCTCGGCCGTAAGAATTGTCTTCTCCACGCCGCCAGGCATGATCCACTGCCTCATTGACACAGTGCCGGATTCCGCGACATAGAGTGTGTCGCCCTCGTCGTTTTCCTTGAAAATATAACTTCCCGCCGAATAGGATTCCTCGCGGAAACATTTGAGAAACAACCGCATCTCGTTGGTTTTTAGTCCCTGCACCAGGTAACTGTTTTCAATACCCGCCGATCCAGCCATCATCTCCTCCTTTTGATCGTCCTAGCGAGAGAGATTAAAACCCATATTGCCGAAATTTTACCATAGGTAGAGGGCAAACGGTACGTAGACGCCGCGAGCAGCCTGCGGTATGGTCTCTTCAATGCAGTGGACCGGAGGAACTTCTAAAAAAGGGCATGCGATATCCCGAGAAGCCAAAGCCCCCGTGAAACGAGGAGCAATCCAGCGCGGCACGAGTAGAGCCAAAGAATTCTACGCCGCTATCACCACGTGGACCAGGTGGTTATCATCCACACAAGCTAGAAGTTTTCCCTGCCACCACGATGGGTGTCTACCGAGAAGGTGATTTGAACCTATTAATGGGTGGTCGGGCTTGAAGTGGGAATAAATTCCTGAATTTTCCCCTGGAGCTGCTGCAAGGTAAAGGGCTTAACCAGGCAAGCATTACACCCCGCTTCGATGCAGCTCCTTATCTCCGGCTCCCTGTACAGAACCGTCGTGGCTACAATGGGGATATCTTGGGTCTCCGGGTTGGAGCGGATCACGCGGGTTGCCTCTTTTCCGTCCATCTTCGGCATTAAAATATCCATGAGAATTAGGTTGGGTTTCTCCTTTAAAGCCTTTTCTACCCCTTCACCGCCGTGTTCGGCCCCAATGACCGCAAACCCCATGAACTCCAGAAGGTGGGTTAGAATTTCCCGCGAATCCGGATGATCCTCTACGACGAGCACCGTTAATTTGCGTCCAGACTCCACCTTATTATTAATAGAACTCCCCATCGCTCCGGTATTAAAGGTCAGGCAGACCAGCGAGTGTATTCCTCACACGGTTTCGACACGCTTACAGATACTTTCGGTTTAAAGACAACACAAGAACTGTGCCACATCACTGAGTGGTGCAAATCTTGGGACTCGACCTTACAAATGACTACTCGATTTTAAAGGAAATCTAGTTTAATCACCCCCGGGTCTGCTCTCATAATCCAACCTGGTCGGAATAAGTCCCTTAGATTTTAGTTGCACCTAATATAGGGAATTTGTCAAGAGAAAAACTACATATAGTTCTAACTTGTCACATCACCCCCAAGGGGTAGTGCTACGAGGCCTACTTACTCTGTGGCGTATCACTAAAGGAGATCGCCGACAAGCCGGGTGTTTCCTGTGACCTCTGGATGAACTGGAGTAAGGTAATCAGGAGCGAATTGGTAAAGGAGGTGCAACCGTGTAATGGCCTGCTCGCTAGCTTTTCCTTCCCTTAAAAAGGACTTCGTCACCGAGGCCCTCTTGCAAGTTAGACTTTACAGGCAGATTCATTCAACTCTGCTAGAGAAGGCAAAACACAAGACATTTCAAAAGCCTATCTTCACTTTGCCTTATTACAGCCTCCCTTAAAAATAGGCCTGCCAAGATGTGGATACCGGCTGCTCCGCTCATGGCTCACGATCACAGGAATCCAGATCATGCTTCCAGTAGTCGTAATTGAAGGCTTCCTCTTGGGGTTCAACGAGTTTTCGGTATAGCTCCGGCCGACGCTCCCAGTTTTGGCCAGGTCGGCAGCGGTTAACGAATCGTTCTTCGTCCGGCGGGACGAAAAACTCTGGATTGTAATAGCGCCCGCGCCACCACCGCAAACGGTTCATGTCAAGCTCACCGTAAATTATGCCCGGCCCGTCGCTCTGAGCAATAGTCTCCTCAGGTCCGTCGATGATGCCTACTCCGCGTACTCCATCCCGGAACAGGTTCTGGACCACGATGACGTAACACAGGTTCTCAGCCGCCCTGGCACGGGCTACGCAACGCCAGGTGTCGGTCAGGCAGGGGCGAGTGGGGCTGTGTTGGCCGTTCATAGGAGCGATGATGATCTCGGCCCCCATCAGCATCTCGACCCGGGCTAACTCAGGCACAAACAATTCCGAACAGGTCAGGAGCCCAATCATGCCCAGCAGTGTGTCCACGGCCATTGGCCCTTCCCCTGGCAGAATATGCCGGCGACCGCCATGCAGATACTCGTTCAAATGGGGTGTGTCGGGTTGGCAGCGACGGTAGTTCGCCGGAATTTTTCCATCAGGCCCGATCAGTTTCTGAGTCAGGTAGGATCCCTCCTCGACGGTCTCGTGCGGCTCGATGTTGCTGGCAACGATGTGCACTCTTCGCCGATCCGCCACTTCCTGAAGCATGGCGATCGGTGTCTTGTTCAGCCGCCCACCGCTGTCTATCGGCCCATGGCTTGGACCTGGATAACCTTCAGAAAAGGTGATCAACACCGCCCCATTATCGGCTGCCTCCTCCGCTAGACGCACTGCCTGCTCAGCGTTGGACCACTCTTTCTCGCCCCACACAGCGCGCGATTGTACCGCGCCGACGCAGACTTTCATCTCGACCTTCTTTTCTCCACAACAGTGTCAAGGGGGGGAGAGGCTGACTGGACGTTCCTCCCCCTCTGAGCATTAATACAATGTTCCCTCATAGCTTTAAACCCTTCTGTAGATTATCCCTGTCGAGAAACGCTTGGGTCTCCGGTTAGGCCGCACCTCATACAGGATGGTTTGCCTAAGGTGGGACGGGCTCTCCCTAATTGGCTTGTTAGGAAAGCACAATATTTAAGGAGGAAGAGGGCTGTCAAGGTAAGGGGAATCATCTCTCATCACGAGACGGAATTGAACACCGCATTAATGGAAACCCATCAATCCTAATGATATCAATCACGGGGTTTCAAACCACGTGGTTGACCAAAGGGAAGAAATCCCGCTTCTCCCCCCTGTGGAGTGAAGCTCCCCGCGCTCCCGCGCGGGGCTTCCTGATACGGATGGCGGAACTCTCCGTAGCCTTTAGCCCTCCTTCGCTAAGGCTTCGGAGGGCTCTCCTCGCCATTCATCCCCGCCCTTCCGGGCGGCGCATTCTGGCGAAGGAGAGTAATCCGCAACTCCACGGGGGAAACCCCATCGGCTTTGTGCCCGCCTCAAGAGGCGGGTTTACATTGAATCAAAGTGTACCTTAAAACTGAGACATAGAAAGGGGAATGAGATGAAAGGTCATTTGATCAAAATAGTCGAGTGGTTTCTTTTATCTGTTTGCATTATTTTCACAGGAGTCCCAAGGGTCTCCTTTGCGCAAACCTCCGCTGAAAGGGTAGAGAAGGCCAAAAAAGAAGGGGCGGTGAATTTTTACTTTGTCTGGAATTTATCCCACGGGCAGGCTGTCGCGAAGGCGTTCAACAAGAAGTTTCCATCGATCAAGGTGAACCTGTATCGCTCGGGTGGGAGCAGCATGGTCAATAAACTGGTCATCGAGGCAAAGACGGGCAGGCACGACGTGGACGTCATTATCATGTCGGACCTTTACTGGCAGAGCCTGATGGATAGGGATCTGATTGCCGCCTACTGTTCGCCGCAACTGTCGGCGTTTCCCGCTGAGTTTAAAGACCGGAAGTGCCTGTGGACGGTGTTTAATATCAACACGCACGTGATCGCCTATAATACGTAGCTGGTCCCCAAAGTGGCAAGGCCGAAAATCCTTGAAGACCTCCTCGACCCGCGTTGGAAGAAGGGAAAACTTGTCATGGATACCACTGATGAGAGGTGGTTCACTCAAACCCTGGACAAGATGGGCGAAGAGAGGGGACTGGCGTATATGAAGAAGCTTGCCGCCCAAGAGCCCCAATTTCGCCGTGGGCACACCATGATGCTGCAACTCCTAGCTGTCGGGGAGTTCCCGGTCAATGTGATTGCCTATGGATACCAGGTGGAATATTTAAAGAAGCAGGGAGCACCCATCGACTGGTCGGCAGATGAGCCGGTCACTTCGACCGGGGGAGTGATCTCGCTGGCCAAGCATGCCCCTCATCCGGAGGCGGCAAAACTCTTCATTGATTTTGCCATGTCAAAGGTGGCCCAGGAGGAGATCACGAAGTTTAACCGGGTTGCCACCAGGGTGGATGTCCCCCCCGATCCACCACACTTGGTGGAGGGCTTGAAGATGGCTCCAGTGAAGCCTGAACTAGGCAAGATTTTGCGCAACAGGACAGTACAGTTCAGAAAGATTTTTGGGATCCAGTGAGGTGAGAGGCCGATGGAATTAGGTCTTGGTGAGGCCTATGCCTAAGAGAAGGACGATCGGGCCGAGAGCTGCATTAATTTTCAAAAGCACGAGCCAACCCCTCCATTGAGAGAGTAAGTCCTCGGGCCAGTTCGAATTGTGCGGCTCAGTTGGAGCGCTTAGAGAGGCTATCCTGGGGGCATATTTGAAGGCTTGAAAGCAGTGGTGTAAGATCATGGCCAGGAAGAGAAAGAGCTTTGTGCCCAGGATCAGGTAATAGCCCGGGCCCAGGGCGAAGCCGGTGGCAACACCGCGCAAGACGAAGTTGAAGGTCCCTGTGATGAGCATGAGGCTGATGGCAATCCAGGATAAGGTCTGAAAATTGTGCCGTCCACGATTGAGGACGTCCATTCCGGGTCTGGGTGGTAAGGATTGGGCCGCTGGGGAAAAGACGAAAAGAAAGAATATGATGCCCCCAATCCATAGGCTGAGGGAAATGATGTGAATCCATTGATTGAGCGTCTGGAGAAGGATAGAGGGCCTCACCTTGGAAATTAGGTCTGCAACTTTATTATCACTGAAGAGGGAACTTTTCAATTCGTCATATCCCCTTGATAAGGCCGTAGAGGTGTGTTAGCAAAGGCCTAATAAAAAATAGGAGTTTCAGGGTCACATCATGTTGCGATGGCTTCCAGAAAATGTGTCTACTTTTGGGGCGGAGATCGACTCGCTCTTGTACCTTACATACTACATTACCGGGGCGGTCTTTATCCTGGTGACGGTTCTCATGGTGCTTTTTCTCGTGATGTTCCGCCACCGAGAGGGTCGAAGGGCCGTTTATTCCCATGGGAACACGACCCTGGAAATCATCTGGACAGTCATTCCTGCGATTATTTTACTTGTGCTGGCATTTATGAGCGTATCGACGTGGACCAAAGTTAAGGCGAACGCTCCCCCCAGCGATTTCAATCTTCAGGTCACCGCCAAGCAATTCAACTGGGAGATCCTTTATCCGGGACCTGATGGGAAATTTGGTACACCGGATGATTTCAAGGTCGACAACGAGATGCATGTACCGGTCAACAAGGTCGTGCGCATCATCCTTAAATCGAAAGACGTCATTCACAGTTTCTTCCTACCCAACCTACGGCTCAAGCAAGATGCTGTTCCTGGAATGGAGATCCTCGTGTGGTTCGAGGCGACCAAGACCGGCAAGTACGAGCTCCCCTGCGCCGAGCTATGCGGCTTCGGACATTCCGGTATGCTTGGGTGGCTCTATGTGGATACCCCTGAAGATTACGAAAAGTGGGTGAAGGAGAACTTGTCTCAGAGCTAACATTCCTCGTTGACTCGTTGATTTGACCTCAATTGACTCCCACCAAAGAATGAGTACTAATAACGAATAACCATTATACGAACAACAGGGAGAGATGAAGAATGAGTGATGTTCGATTAGCCGAAGCGGCCCACGCGGTCCCGGCCCATCATGAAGAGATAGGCTTTTGGCGTACGTATGTATTCTCTACCGATCATAAAATGATCGGTCGGCAGTTCTACTTTCTGGGGCTGGTCATGCTGATCATAGGCGGTTTTTTGGCCATGATGATGCGTTGGCAACTGGCCTGGCCGGAGACCGCGGTCCCCGGGTTAAGCTGGGTTTCGGAACCCACGTTGTATGAGGGCATTATCCCACCTCAGACCTACAACATGCTCTTCACCATGCACGCCACGATCATGATCTTTTTCGTGATTATGCCGATCATGGTAGGCGGTTTTGGAAACTTTTTGATTCCGTTGATGATCGGTGCTCGAGACATGGCTTTTCCACTTCTCAACATGCTTTCTTTCTGGTTGGGTCTGGTGGCAGGGGTGGTTATGTTGGCAAGCTTCTTTGTCGCGGGCGGTGCTGCGGCCAGTGGTTGGACGGCCTATGCGCCGCTCTCGGCCAAGGCTGTATTCACCGGTGTGGACTGGGGGCAAAACCTCTGGATCATCAGCCTCATCATTTTAGGACTCTCTTCCCTCATGGGGGCGATCAACTACATTACAACGATCGTCAACATGCGCGCACCTGGCATGACCTACTTCCGGATGCCGTTGGTTATCTGGTCTCTCTTCGTTACGGCTATCCTGCTTTTGCTTGCCCTTCCCGTTTTGACCGCGGCCCTGGCCATGCTCCTTTTTGACCGGACCCTTGGGACCAGTTTTTTTCTCCCCGAAGGCGGCGGTAAGCCTCTCCTCTGGCAGCACCTTTTCTGGTTCTTCGGCCATCCAGAGGTCTACATCTTGGTCCTACCGGCCATGGGGGTTACCTCCGACATCTTGTCTGTCTTCTCCCGAAAGCCGATCTTTGGCTACCGTGCCATGGCCTTCTCCATGATCTCTATTGCCTTTCTTTCCTGGATTGTCTGGGGCCATCATATGTTTATCAGCGGAATGAACCCATACCTCGGCACGGCATTCATGATGACCACCATGATCATCGCCATCCCGTCTGCTATTAAAACATTCAACTGGCTCGGAACCCTGTGGGGCGGGTCCATTCGCTTTACCACACCAATGCTTTTCGCCCTCGGGTTTGTCTCTGCCTTCGTGATCGGGGGCCTTAGCGGTATCGTTATGGCCTCCACCCCGGTGGATATCTTTATCCACGACACTTACTACATCGTCGCCCATTTTCATTACGTTGTTGCGGGGATCATTTTCGCCATGTTTGCTGCCATCTACTTCTGGTTCCCGAAAATGTTTGGGCGGATGATGAACGAGACCTGGGGAAAGATCCATTTCTTCTTGACCTTTATCTTTTTCAATGCCGTGTTTTTCCCGATGCATTTTCTTGGGATCGCCGGTCACATGCGGCGTATCTATAATCCTTTGCAGTACGAGTTCCTTCAGTCCCTGCAGCCGATCAACGTGTTCATCACCGTGAGCGCATTTCTTCTGGCCCTCTCCCAGATCATCTTCGTGGTCAACTTCTTCTATGGCCTGTTTGCTGCGAAGAAGGTGGGAAACAACCCCTGGCAGGCAAATACCCTCGATTGGAGCGTGCCTTCACCACCCTCGCACGGTAATTTTGATGCCCTACCAACTGTCTTTCGTGGTCCTTACGAGTATAGCTCGCCCGAGGTCACGGAGGACTTTTTGCCCCAGGATCGCCGGCTTGCCACAGACCCCACAACGGTCTAGGGTCACTAGGGAACGGGACATGATGGTCAACCTCTGGGACTGCCCCGTTAGACCCGGTTCCTCATCCACCAATTGTCCTATTTCATGACGGCTGATGGACTCGATGAATAACAACGCAACTCGCTCCCAGAGATCTAAGGGGGTCTATCGTCTTTCCCTTGTGACCGCCTGGGCGACCCTTCCGCTGCTTTTTATAGGCGGACTTGTCACCGGCACTGGGGCGGGCCTTGCAGTGCCTGATTGGCCGACGACA
>JACZXR010000245.1 GCA_022571535.1 Deltaproteobacteria bacterium
ATCCAGTAGTCAGACTCCAGGAGTCGGAATGCACGAGTCAGAAGCCAGAAAGTATTCTATTTTCTGTATTCTATCTTCTGAGTTCCATCTCCTGCAAATTTTGCATTTTTCGTTTTGCATTTTGCATTCGGACGGAGTTCAGTATGAATCGCATTGATGCAAAGTTTGCAGAGCTTAGAGGCCGGGGCGAGGCTGCATTGATCCCCTTTATCTCCGCAGGGGATCCCGATCTTGCGACCACTCTCAAGATCATGCGCGCCTTGGATCAGAGCGGGGCAGACTCTATTGAATTGGGGGTCCCCTTCTCTGATCCGATGGCTGACGGTCCGACCATTCAACGTGCCTCGGAACGCGCCCTAAGAGGGGGGACCTCTCTCTCCGACGTGTTAGGGGTTGTCCGGGATTTTCGTCGGTACTCGGATATCCCCTTGATCCTCTTTGGCTACTATAACCCGTTTTTCATCTATGGGACCAGGCGACTGACGTTAGAAGCTAAGGCAGCAGGTGTCGACGGCATTTTATGCGTCGACCTTCCTCCAGAAGAGAGCGGTGAGTTGAAGCGATGGACCGAGATGCGGGGGCTGAATACGATCTTTCTCCTTGGCCCTACAAGCGATGTAGAGCGGATCAGGTTGGTTGCACGTGAGGGACGAGGGTTTATCTATTATGTGTCCGTTACGGGGGTAACGGGTGCGCGGGGTCACTTTGAGGATAACCTCGAGAAGCTAGTGGCCCGAGTACGCCGATACACGTCCCTGCCCATCGGGGTTGGTTTTGGTGTCTCAACCCCAGCGCAGGCGGCTTGGATTGCCTCTTTTGCTGATGCCGTTGTGGTGGGAAGCGCTTTGATTAACCTCATGGAAAGGCAAACACGAAATCAGGAAAAGGTGAAACAGGGTGCAGCATTTGTGGCCCATCTCAAGCGGGCCATGAAACAAGCTAAGAAGATCAGCACTTAGCTCTTAGCAATCATTTATGAGAGACAAGGACTGAGCAATGAGTACTGAGGACGGAGTATGGGAAACGCTTGGCTCAGCACTTAGTCCTCGTCACTCTCTGTGTGAAAGCTGATAGCTGACCTGAATGGATGTTAAAGAAAAGTGATGGCATCGTACCTAGAGACCCTGGATTATATTTTTAATCTGCGCGGAGGCGAGATCGATCTCCGATTGCACCGCGTGGCGCAGGCATTGTCTCTCTTTGGTCATCCAGAGCGTCGTTATCGAGTCTTTCATATTGCCGGTACCAATGGGAAGGGTTCTACGGCGGCAATGCTACACCGCATCCTCTGCGCCCAGGGATATAAAGTTGCCCTGTACACCTCTCCCCATGTGGTTTCCTTCACCGAGCGTATCCGGGTGAGCGACCAGGAGATCTCACAGGAGGAAGTGGTGGAGCTGGCAGAGGCACTCAGAGTTCGTTCGTTGGGAGCAGGCATCTCTCTCACCTTTTTCGAGTTTGTGACAGTGATGGCCTTGGTTTACTTCAGTCGTTGCAGGGTGGATGTGGCCGTCGTGGAGGTAGGATTGGGGGGAAGATTGGACGCCACCAACCTGGTTACACCTGAGGTTTCCATCATCACTACAATCTCCAAGGACCACGAGGCCTATCTCGGCTCTGATCTCCACTCCATAGCTCAGGAAAAAGGTGGTATCATCAAGGCGGGAGTTCCGTTCATATGCGGTTCTATGCCACGCGATGTCGCGGCGATTTTCGAGACGATGGCGCAGGTCAAAGGCTCGTCGGGTTATTTTTTTGGCCGGGACTTTTCATTTGCCTTTAAAGAAGATGGTCTATTCGACTATGAAGGGATGCGCTGGAATTTGACGGACCTGTCCCTCGCCTTACGCGGGGTTTACCAGAAAGGCAACGCTGCTGTCGCCCTTGCTGCATTGGAGGTTACGCACGGAGATTTCCATGTGAGCGAGGCGGCGGTGCGCGAGGGTTTAGAGAAGGTCTTCTGGCCTGCCCGTTTCGAAGTGATTTTACACCACCCCAGGGTGATCCTGGATGGGGCCCATAACAGCCAGGGTATCAAGGCGCTGGTCGAGGAGGTGCGGGATTTTCTGGACGGCAAAAAGGTCGAGCTCCTCTTTGGTGCCGTGAAGGATAAGGATTGGTCCGAAATGTTGCAGGAGCTCTCCAAGGTGTCTCGTGGGGTCATGTTGACGCGGGTTCCAATGGACCGGAGCGCAGATCCCGAAGAGCTCATCAGCGCCGTTCCTGCAGACCTGCCGGTAACTGTCATCGAAGATCCGGCGGAGGCGATCGCATCTCTCATTGGAGGTGCAGAGGAGGATCAGACCATTCTCGTGACCGGTTCGCTTTATCTTTTAGGTCACATCAGACCGTTGCTCCTCAGGATGGGGGTGTCAGAAACCCTGAAGGCTGGGGGCGTCGCAAGTGGGTTCTTAGAGGTATGAGAAGAAAGAGGGTTTTCACAATCTGGGGTCTAAGCCTCTGTTTTTTGCTGTCCCAGGTTATCCCTGGATTTCCTGTTCCCGGCTCCACGGAGGAGATACCCAATCCACCCCCCGTCTCCCTTGAGAGCCGGATCATCTTGCAAACCCTGCCCGAGTCCACTCAGATCGCTTTAATCCTCAGCGGTAAGGCTGATTTCACCCACAGGCTGATCCCTCCACAGTCCGGGAAACTAGGAGAGCTTTGGCTCTATAGCCGGTCTTGGAAATTTCCTAGGCTGCGCTCTCTGGTAACCGGCGATCAGTTGGTCCGCTCGGTCAACCTGGAGAGGGAAGGAGAGGGATCATCCATCCGGGTTCGGCTCCTACGTTCCGTGACCTATCAGGTGGCGTGGATAGAGGACCACTCTCAATTGCTTGTGACCTTCCTTCCCAAGGAACCAAGTTCTCGGGGGCCGTCTGGGAGCACAGTTTCTGGGGGAGGCCCTAAGAAGAAAGGCAAGGAATACCAGGTGACGCAAGCCGCCCCGGCGGCAGCGCCGGAGGAGAAAGAAGAAATCAAGGTGACGGCGGATACCTTAGTGGTCAGCGAAAAGGGAGACGTCGTCGAGGCCAAGGGGAACGTTGTGGTCCGGCGAGGAGAGACAATCTTCAAGGCCGAGGAGCTGAAAGTCAACCGGGCGACTCAGCAGGTAGAGGCCAAGGGGAACGTATCGGTGGATGGTCCAAAGTGGAGAATGAAGGCAGATGCGTTCCGCCTGAACCTCGAAGAGGAGACAGGCGAAATCGAAGAAGGGGAAGTCTTTATAGAAAAGGGCAATCTCAGCCTGAGCGGTCGTCGTTTTCAGAAGTTTGCCGGACAGGCTTATCATATCGATCAAGGGTCCTTTACAACTTGCCTATGTGAGGACGGTCCCCCTTCTTGGAGAATTTCCGCTGAGGAAATCGATCTTAGCCGGGATGGAGTGGGGACGATCAAGGGTGGAACCTTCCATATCCTTGACGTTCCGGTTTTCTACCTCCCGTATGGGAAGTTCCCCCTAAGGACCGAGCGGAAAAGCGGTATGCTCTTCCCCAATTTCGGTTCTTCATCGAAAGAGGGATTCAGATTCCAACAGCCTTTTTTCTGGGCCATCTCCAAGAGCGCTGACGCCACCTTTACGTTTAATGTTGAAACGCGTGCCCGGGTGGGGATTATAGGGGAGATCCGTAAAATATTCAGTCAGAATACGCGGGGGCGAGTCAATGCCGCCTACTTTAATGAGTCACTACGAGACGGAGACACTGACGTCGGGAATCCCACTATCGCCAGCCCCGGTATTCCCAAGAACCGCTGGGGCGTTAATGCGACGCATCGAAACTATAACCCCTCAGGATGGATATCCTATAGCGATATTTCTGCCTTCAGCGATGATCTGTTTACGCGGGAATTGTTCGACAAGTTTAATCTTAGCAGGACTGAGGAGGGGAATATCAGGACCAGCCGGTTTGGTCGTTCCAGCTTCGGGTTTTACAAGAGTTGGGATGATACGTACGTCCGAGGTGAATGGGACTTTTACCAGGATTTTATTCAGGAGGATGATATTACCTTCCAAGGGACACCCAAGCTGTCATTTTGGGGCCGCAGGGTCTTGGAAAAAACACCTCTGGAGCTGGAGTGGCGTGTGGAGGGAGTGAACTATTTGAGAGATGAGGGGGCCGATGGGCTGCGTTTGGACTTGCGGCCGCAAATCACCTTGCCCTTTCGCCTGCCTCCTTACCTTTATGGCTCTTTCAACGTAGCCCCACGGGAGACCCTGTATCATCTTTATGACACTAGTCCGGCTAGAGGCACTATAACTGAGCTGCCTCCAGGGGGAAAATATAGCCGCAACAATTCGCGGGAGCTTGTAGAGTTGAGCTGGAATGTAGGGACATCCGTTGGTCGGGTTTATTCCTGGAATGGGTCTGCCCTGAAAAAAATCAAACATGTGATCGATCCCGAGATAAGTTATCTTTTCATCCCGGGCACAAACCAGCAGGATATCCCTATCATGGATGGGACAGATCGTATCAACCGGAGAAACCTCCTAACCTTTTCCCTCACAAATCGTCTCTGGGGGAAATCTTCCAGGG
>JACZXR010000246.1 GCA_022571535.1 Deltaproteobacteria bacterium
GCTATTCCGATTGTAAGGGCAAAAGCTTTTTCGTAGGACTCAATTAAAGCGTCGATTAATTGCGTCTTGCGGGGAAATCCTTTCCCTGAAGCATCTCTAAATCACACGTAAGCCGTCTCCATTCTTTACGTTTTTTACCTCAGCAGAGAGCGGCCAGAAAATACCTCCTAACGCACAGGAGGGCAGCCCTCGCCTATCAAAGAAGACACCGCAAGCAGGGTCTATGTCTAAAATGTCCGAGAAAAGCGTTTAACGGGAAGGGGTCTATATTTGCGATGGACCTCCCCATAAGGCCGACCTTATAATAAAGATGTTAAGTGCCCGGAAAACCCAGCCTTTCTGAGCGACAAAACTTGTCATATTTGACGATTTTTGTCCAATCCCAGCCCTCAATAATAATCCACTTAGAGGTCCTCAACGGGAATTCCGTTGGAAAATCCATCAGTTTGGCCTGCCCGAGGTATATCCAGGCTTTTGGTATGGCTTATGCCTATTCTAGTGTACTTTAGCGAACCCATACAGAGGCTGGACTGTACGATAGAGGGATAATGAGTGGAAGAAATAATAACGTCATCGGAGGCAGCGGCACTTCTTAAGGTTCACCCAAGAACCATTATAGACTCGCGGGGATAGGAGCAATTCCGGGTAATAAAATTGGGAGGAGCTGGCGGTTCATTAAAAAGGATGTTCTGGACTTAGTGTCGAACGGGCAGAGAAAATGGTCAAAGCATGGAGAAACCAGGTCATAAATAGCGAACCGCTATAAGCTGCACCGGAGGGCAGACCTAAGGATGAAAATGATAGGAAGAATCTCAGCATTTTCGCTCTTGAAGATTGCGCTATTCGCTGACAGCGGGTCCCCGGAGGATCCTGGGCATTTGATCAAATGGTGAAAAACTTAAAAATAATCCCCGCATCGCGTGAAGAGTTGGATAAAGAAGTCGCCGAGCGCAAGCTCGCAGATGAACGGGTCCAAGATCAGATTCAGCGCGTGACTATCCTGAGCGAAATTAACCAGGCCATTACCTCCACCTTGGATCTTCGTAGCGTCCTGGACCTCCTGCTGGAAAAAATTGACCACCTTCTCCCCTACTCCGTCACCACTCTCAGGTTAATAAACAAAGAGAGCGGACTGCTGGAGGCCGTAGCTTCTCGGAATATTGACGAAGAGGAATGGAAGAGCACGATGCGGGAAGGCGGGCGTGGTTTCTCCAAGGGTGTGCTCAAAAATAAGGGCCCAGTGATAATTGCTAACGTTCAAAAGAACACGCAGGTAAAGTACCCCGAGTTTTTACGTAAATATGGGTTAATCTCATATCTGGGAGTTCCACTGGTTGCTAAAGGCAATATCCTGGGGACTCTTGGCTTCTATACGAAAGAGGAGCATCAATTTACTAACGAAGAGATCGACTTTCTCACCACACTGGGTAGCCAGGCGGCCATAGCGATGCACAATTCACAACTGTTTGAGCAAGTAGAAAAGAGAACCCGAGAGCTTTCCGCCCTTTATCGAATCACAGCTACCGCTGGCCAAGGCTTAGAGCTCGATGTGGTACTGAAAGAGGTGGTTAGAGAGATCGCGGAGATATTTCATTTCGAGGAAACAGGGATCTATTTACACAATCCACACACGAACCAGCTTCATTTGCAGGCTTTCCTAGAACCGATCTCAGAGTGTTTTTCCCTAGCCAAGGTCATATCAGGAAACCGAGGGATCTCCGGCACGGCAGTGGCGAGCGGGGAACCTATTATCTTCGAGGATATCCACAAGGATCCCCGGTATCAGGTGTTAGCCGAAAGCAAGTTTGTACAAAAAGCCGGCATGAGTTTTGTTGCTGTGTTTCCTATAAAGCTGAAGAAGGCGTCTGTTGGAACTGTTACGTGTGTTGGCCGAGAGCCCCGGCGCCTAACATCTGCTGAAACCAAGTTGATCACATCTATGGCAGACCAAATTGCCGTCACCATCGAGAACGCCAATCTCTTTAAGAAGACCAAAGCAGATGCCAGAGAGCTCTCTGCCCTCTATACGGTGTCATCTACGGTTAACAGCTCACTAGACCTGGATGTAGTGTTGCAAGAGGTAATCAAGAAGATCAATGGAATTTTCGATTTTGCTACGGTGAGGATTTATCTTTTTAACCCAGAGGTGGACGGGTTTAATGTCAGGGCGAGTTTCCCACCCAACCAAGATGATCTCTCCCGAGTTAAGTTGTTTCGGCCAGGGCAGGGGGTTGTGGGCAAAGTGGGTGAAAGCGGCGAACCTCTTGTCATCGAGGATACCCAGACCGATCCCCGGTATCGGGAGGTGAGTCACTCGAAGAACACACTAAGAACCGGGCATAGGTTTCTTGCAGCGTTTCCGATAAAGACCAAGTTCAAGTGTGTCGGGACCATTATCTGTAATGGCAAGGCACCCCGGAGCATGCTATCAAGTGAGATAAGGTTGTTGGCATCTATGGGGGAACAGATTGGCATTGCCGTGGAGAATTCTCAGCTCTTTGAGAGATCCCAAAGGCAGGCGTTACAGCTTCAGAGGGACGTCGCGAAGCTCAGGCAGGCGGAGGAAGAGATTCGCAAGCTCAACGAAGGACTTGAGCAGCGCGTTCATCAGCGAACGGCAGAACTAGAAGCCGCCTACAGAGAGCTCGAGTCCTTCTCCTACTCTGTCTCGCACGATCTGCGTGCGCCGCTGCGGGCGATCAACGGTTTCTCGCGCATCCTGCTTGAAGACCACGCATCACAACTCACCCCCGATTTCCAACGCTACCTACACTTGGTGAGAGATAACGCTCAGCAGATGGGCAGTCTGATTGATGACCTCTTGGCTTTCTCACGCCTGAACCGTCAGCCGGTCAAGAGGCAGTCGGTCGCGCTCGCTGAACTTGTGGACGGGGTACTCAAAGAAATGGGCAGTGACCGAGATGGGCGCCGAATTGATATAACTATCGGTGATCTGCCCGTTTGCCAGGGTGATCCAGTCCTGCTCAAGCTGGTGTTTGTGAACCTGCTCTCCAACGCATTCAAATTCACCCGCCTGCGGGAGGTGGCGGTGATCGAAATCGGCTGCCTGGAGGAGGGTGGTGAGCGGATTTACTATGTCAGAGACAACGGTATAGCCTTTGATATGCGGTACGCGGACAAGCTCTTCGGTGTTTTTCAGCGGCTTCACCGCGCCGAGGACTACGAGGGCACCGGAGTGGGCCTCGCCACGGTGCAGCGCATTATCCAGCGCCACGGTGGGCGCGTCTGGGCCGAGGCCGAGCCCGACAAAGGTGCGACGTTCTACTTCACCCTTGGAGGGGAAGGAGGTACACGCCATGACAAATTCGCCCCTGAGGAAGTGCCGCTTAAATGACATCTCATTAATACCTCTCGGCCCTTTTTTCCCCATTCTGCCCTTATAGGCTGTTCAATGTGGTAGCAGTCTGGTAGCAGGCCCCAAAAAGCCCTTGATTTTCATGAGTCCTGGGGAAGTTACAGGATACGATATCCTGGGGCATCCAAAGCATCTGGGCAAATGTGGAGACCTACTCTTATGAGCAAATTTTTGAATGGAATCCTGTGCTAGGACTCAATTAAAGCGTCGATCAATTGCGTCTTGGGATGAAATCGGCCTGTAAGTGCCTGCCAATACGCCGTTTTTTAGCCTATTGACATCCTCCCCAGACTGAACTAAAAGGGCGAGTTAAGAAGTAAGTAACAGCCTCCCCCATCATTGATCAGGCTTCCAGCGAAGTGAGGCCAAACAGAGGGACGGAAGCGTTCCTCACGGGGGGAAACATGGTGTATTAGAGCCAGCAGCTTTTACCATTCGGTAAGGGTGGGCTGGCTTTTTTGTTTCTGAAACCTGGTGATCGGAGATTTAGCGCTCATATCTACGAGGAGGCTGGCCAAGAATGGAACAAACGATGGACTCTCTTTTACAACCAGACGCACTTCTTCCTGCTCAGTATCTTGAAACAATTCGCAGGGAGAATCATCTGGACCCGGAAAAGATGCTCCTGTTGGCTGTGCTGGAAGATGGCGTGACCTGTTTTCAGAAGTACATCTTCACACGAGACGAAAAGGAAAAGAGGCTGTTAAGCGAGGCGGAGGAGTGGGTTTTGATGGAACAGAATAGTGACTGGCTCTTCTCTTTTGACAATATCTGCGAGACCCTTGGTCTAAACCCTGGCTACATCCGTGAGGGATTGCAGCGCTGGCGGCAGCATCGGCTTAGAGAAAGGGACCAAGTTCGACTTGGAATGAATAGGAGCCAGCGCGCTTCCAGGAACTGAGATCCTTGACCGAGACAGCCATAGTGCCAGAAAGTTTGCGAAGGGCGGTCCACATCGGGCCGCCGTTTTCTATCTGGTAGCGCTAGGACTCAATTAAAGCGTCGATTAATTGCGTTCTGAGATGAAATACCTCAGAAACACCCATAATTACGCTCAGATAGCCATTATCCTTCTTGTAGGCAAATCCTACAAGAAAATCGGGCTGCTTCTGTTGACTTTCCATTAAGACTTCTAATAGTCTACCGCTGTTAAA
>JACZXR010000247.1 GCA_022571535.1 Deltaproteobacteria bacterium
GGGAGGTGGATGCTCCAGGGTGTAGTGGCGCAGCGATTGAAAAGAGATGCTTATGCCTGCAAGCACCAGAAAAACTCCCACAAACAACCCTGTCACGATTTCCGCTCTCCCGTGGCCGTACGGGTGATTTTGGTCGGCCGGTCGGGAGGCGATGAGCAGGCCTATGTACACCAAGCTGGCGGTCACAACATCAGCCGCGAATTCGAGTCCAGCAGCGACTACCGAGGCGGACTGCGCCAGCAAGCCGAGGATGATGTTGGCCGCCGACAACAAAGCGTTGGTGATCACACTGAGGATGGCGATGCGACGGGCTAAGTCCAACGGGCTAGTTTGAACAAGATCGGCAGAGTTCAGCATGGCGGTGATGGTTTAGGCATCCTACAATAGACGCACACCTCTGACCATGCAATTGAGGTTTCACCCGCCCGAGCCCTTTTTTCACCGAGCACACGCAATCTTGCCGCCCGTATACTCAGTCATCCTGCTCGCCTTGGGAGGCAACGAACGTCGGCAACTATGTTTCGAGGGTAAGAACAGGCCGCGGGTCGCCAACACGCCTGAACAATTAGCTCTTGCGCCGCCTTCGCATACAAGGGTTTCCGCGTCCGATGGGGGCAGTTACAAGCCTTTCATCCGAGAGCATCCAGGCTTCCGGGCAATTCATCTGAACAGCTTCTGGCGCGCAGTCTCGCAAATAGCTACAACGGCCGGATGCTTGAGCTTTCTCTCGACCGAGATTGCATAGAAGTGGCCGCGGACAGCGTCGGTGCGACCGATCCGTTTAAGCCCATACTGCTGCTGCAACTGTTTTTCGAGAACCCAGGGTTCGGGGAAAATACCCGCTCCTGCTTCTCCGAATGCCCTGAGCAGGGCATAGTCTTCAAATTCCCCAACAACTACAGGCCCCGTGAGAATTTCTTTGCAAAGACAGTACGACACGGCTACTCTCCGCTCAATTTCACCGGGCTTGCAAATCCATCCGGTTTGACTGCTAAAGCACTGGTCTGCTGAACCAGAGGTCAAAAGTGCTACCAAAGTGCTACCAATAAATGACAAAACCAGCCTAAAAGAGCCTGTTTCCGGTAGGCGAGGGTGCCGGAATCACTAAGGTTTTTCAACAATTTAGATGGTTGGCCCTTTGTCTCCGGAACCAGAGGTCAGGCAAGGACAAAATTCAGAGAGCCAGAGTCATTGTCTTGCCTCAGCCTTCCCACAAATCTAAACTGTGATGCATCTGTGATGCATTTGCGCCTAAATGGTCCTACTTGAGCGGTATAGTGGAGCTGAAACCGCCAGAAAACCCAGTAGTTTGGCCGACGACCTCTTATCGGCAGGTCGTCAGTTCAATTCTGACCGCCGGCTCCAGTTGTTTGAATAAGTTAGTTCCCTGCTGCACTGGAATCAGGTCAATAATAGGTCAACATTAGGAGCAGGACTACAACTCTAAGTCGCTCGGATGTGATCTTTGGTCATTGGACTATGGTAATTAGATAGGTTTCTTTACTCCACTCACTTCCCTTCCCGCCTTGAGTGCAGGATGGGTCTTAATATCGACCCATCGTTGACCCGTCTGATTCAGCCCTTTGCAATCTATTGGTTGGAATGAACAGCGGTTTGTCTATTGGAAGTTCAATCTGGTAATTGGGTGTCCCTGTCAGCCAGCAACAAAGACCGACCCCCGTGGCCTGGCGCATTGGCCGCCCCACCCCCCGTACCATGTATGAGGCTCTATTCCCCGATCACCGAGTTTTTTGAAATCGCTGCCAGCTATAGAGCGCCTATACAGAGACACTTTTGAGATTCCCTATACGAATCCTGGTAAATCCTAATTCCACAATTTCATCCTGAAAAAAACAACACCGAAGTTTTTGAAATCGCTATCCAGCTTGACACTTATACAGATTGGACCACCATCTCCCTTATCAATAGTCGGAGGAGCTAACCATGCAGCAGATCAAGTCGTTTGGCATTCTTCAGACGGCCAAGTTTGTAGGGGTTCTGTATGTGGTTATGACAGCGATTTTTGCCATTCCCATTGGTATTGTTGGCGCTCTCGTGGCCGTCATCGCAGGAAAGCCTGAAGGTCTGATTTTCTTGTTGTTCATAGTGGCTCCAATCTTCTATGGGATTTTTGGTTTTCTCATGGTGGCCCTAATCTGTTGGCTGTATAACGTGGTTGCCGCGAGAATGGGTGGGGTTGAAATCGAACTTCAATAGACTTTGATGTTTGCTCTCTCTAGGCCGGAGTACTCCTAGTCGCTCTCCACAACCACCCCAGACGCCGTAGAAGGGGGTCTAGCGCCGTAGAATCGACGATCTCCTGCTGGCAGCCTCTAGGTAGGTTCTGGCCTTTGGAGGGGTGTTTTGGTTCTCCAGAATGGCTTTTGTGCAGCAGTGGGGATCGGACACCCTTCGCGTTGACTTGCCTGCGGGTGGGGGCTAGGATGGCTGCCACCGTTTCCTTCCCATGATTGGCAAGACACTTGGCACTACTGAGGGGGGTGTAGCGGTCGATGTCACCTTCGGGTTGCTGTGGGCGAGAGTCTCCGCAGAAGTAGGCCCGGACGCGAATCTCGCTAACCAGTTAAATCCGCAGTGCCTACGAGCGCTCTCCCCGGATTTGCTTGGAGGTAGATTCCAACTCTCGTCGCACTGCAGCCTCGACCGGTTTCTTGATTCCGACCTCGTTGTACGCGAGCGTGACGGTGTGCAAAGTGACCCGCTGCTTGCCCCTCGTCCCAATGCACGCCCATACGTAAGTATCCTTCTCGCTTCCTGAGCCGGAGAAAACCAACAGATTCTTGTGCATCATGCACCAGGGGCCATCGGGACCGCTCACTAACCTAGGTGGGTCTTCGTCCGGGCTAAAGCTCAGAGTGAAGAAGAGCGGCGCAGGACCCGGATCGAGATCATATATTTTTTCGACGGTGAACACACGATCGGGGGCAACTCTGTAGGGATCTTCGAGTAGTTGGCGGTCTTCTAATCCGAGTTCCCCCTGGAGGTATTCGATAATCCCAAACCAGACAAACGCCAAAGCAGCCCCAAGGAACATGAAGACGTAGGATATTTCTATCGGCCAGTGGAACGGAATGTCGACGGAAGGGGTGAGCCCCAGTACCAGCTCAACTCCCTCTTCCGATTGGAAATCCACCGAGCGTAGACGTACCTCTTGCTTATTTCTTATGACAGTGCGAGCCCTACCGATAACTTCCTCGTTGAGACGGAACAATCTCGCCTTCCCGACATCACTTGTTTCCAGTAGTTTGTACAAGGACGTGCCGGTCGCGTCATAGGCGAACTTCTGGGCCGCCCGATCAACCGACTTGTTTAAAGTCCACAGATAGACGATTAGGGATATGACTGAGACAGCGATCAATATCGAAGGGTAAATGACTCCCCACCATCTCCGGCGGGACATCTCCTTTTTTGAAAGGACGCGCCTCCCAGGCGGGAATACCGAGTTCCCTATTCTTCTCCGAATCGCGAAAAGTAATGCCACACCCAGCAGACTGACAAGGCTGGCGAAAAAGGTGAGGATGCTTCTGCTCGATTTATACGAGGGAAGTAAATCCAGCCCGCTCGTGGCGAAGGGGATTGCAGCGAGGATGAGACCGAGAGCGATTCCGTAACTCTTGAAGCTCAAAGCGAAGCGCAGAAAAGAGGGCTTTCGCTTATCTTCGTTCGCCATCTGTGCCTCCTTTGTTCATTTAGCCGGAATTTCCGATTTCAACTTTACCTTTGCGCAAAATCATACGCCAGAGACCCTGTAGGCGTCCACTTGAAATTGCCGCTGACCTAAAGTCCAAGACTCCGAGTACAAAAAAAGAGAGCGGGGGTTGCCCGCTCTCTTGAGGCGCCTTAGCAGTGCTCGGCGCGAACGTCGGAGAGGTATTCGGCGACTTGCTCGTACCACCCCGGGATCGTCCGAGGCGAGTTGTTGCGGTTGAGCCAGTCATCCACCTATTCGAGGTCAGCGAGGCTCGGCTCGGGCTTGAGCCTCAGCATCTCGTCCATGATCTCTTTCATGAACTCGGCCGGGATGTCGCCGAAGTAGGATTTCGGAAGTTTCGACATAGTTTTGATACACCCAGCGTGAATGGTAAGTAGTGACGGTCGGCTGGTGCGACTCGCCACGCTCCGAGGGAAAGCGACTGGGGTTCCCCGGCAGTAAGGAGCCGGATTAGAACCGAGGGAGGTTCTAAACGGCTTCACGGTCGTCAAGGTGGAGTCGCAGCAGAAGCCATGACAAATACTAACAGCTCTCTGACTGCCTTCCGATCCCCTCTTCCAATCCTTCCTCCGCCGCCTGAACTTCCCGGAGTAGTCCCTTCGCGTTGACTTGCCTGCGGGTGGGGCCTAAGATGGATGGGAAGTGGTAGGCGAATACCTGGCAACTCGGGAAAATCATAACAACCGAAAAGGAATAAGAGGCTTGACTTCCTCTCGGAGCCTTTTCTCTTTGCGCGGTCGCATGGAGCACGAACTTGGCGATTGAGGACAAGTACGATTCGATCCAGCAACTGA
>JACZXR010000008.1 GCA_022571535.1 Deltaproteobacteria bacterium
CGGGGCGACATCTTGGATCTGCCGGGGCTGATTTCGGCTCTACGCGATCACCGGATTGATCGGATCATTCACCTGGCGGCATTCCTGGGTGAAGAGGTCCAGCGGCGGCCCTACAGTGGCGTTCGATTGAATCTTTTAGGAACGGTCAACGTACTCGAGGCCGCCCGCCTCGAAAAGGTCTCCCGGGTGATATTCCCAAGTTCGGGGACCGTCTATCTGGGATCTTTAGGCGAGGGATTGCAAAAAATCGACGAGACAATTCCCCTCAATCCGCCGTCCATCTATGCTGCAACTAAGGCCAGTTCGGAATTTCTCGGGCGAACCTACGCACAGCGTTTTGGATTCGAATTCGTTTCTGTCCGTTATGTCGGAGGTCTCTATGGGCCTTCCCCTGTAGCCCTGAAGGCCACGCGGGAACGGGCCATTCAGGAGATGGTGAGAGCTGCCCTGAAGGGTGATGATGCAAGTATCCAGTGGCCTTACGGTCCTTCTGAGATCCTCTATGGGAAAGATGCGGCAAATGGTACTGTTTTGGCATGTCTAAAGGACAAACTCAGGGAAAAAATCTTTCACATCGGAAGCGGAGAGTTGGTAAGCGGAGATGAGATCCTTCATGCCTTGAAAAAAAATTTCCAGAGTCCAGGATCACTCTTGCTAAGGGAGGCAATCCGATGCCTTATCCGGAGGTACGAATCCCGACCGATCTTTCCCGTTCCCGTGAGCAGCTCGGTTATGAATCCGACTATCCGTTGGAAAAAGCCTTGGAAGATTACGCCGCCACTTTAAGAAGATTAGAAAACATCTGAATAATGTGAGGGCTTACGATTATTGATGCCGATGGTCGTGTCGTCGAGGTTGCTGGCCTTTTTTAGTTTTCCCCTACTCAGTTTAAAAGACCAAATGACCTGAAACAGTTATGATCGCTGCTATTGTACTGTCCGCTGGTGAGTCAAGCAGGATGGGTAGCCCCAAGGCCCTGCTCTCTTTTGAAGGGAATCCCTTTATTGAACACATTGTCACGGTTTTTAAGGCGAGCAAGGTCGGAAAGATCGTTGTTGTCCTTGGCTTTCACGCCGAGGAGATCAAACCGAGGATTCGGCAACTTCCCATCAGCATTGTTGTCAACAGGGATTATGCCAAGGGCCAACTCTCCTCAATGATTGCCGCCATTCAGAGCCTAGAAGCGGAGAAGGCCGGAGAAAAGGTGGATGGAGCATTAATTCACCTTGTGGATCACCCTTTTCTGAACCGCTCTTTGATCGATGAAATGATCGATGTTTTTTACGATTCAAAGAAGCTTATCGTAGTTCCCCGGTACAAGGGCCGGCGAGGTCATCCGGTTCTATTCGCGCAGAGGCTTTTTCCGGAGATTTTGAGCGCCCCGCTAGATCAGGGGGCAAAGGTAGTGGTCCATTCCCATCGCGATGAGACCTTGGAAATCGATACTGAAGATGAAGGAGTTGTCATTGATATCGACACACCGAGGAATACCGAAAACGCTTAGGGAGAGATCCATGTCCAATCTAAAGCTCTGCCTTGCCTGTGGCAGCTACGATTTTCTGAGTCCCCTGATTACCGGAGCGGTCACTCCGACTGGGATTGATCTGAACGTTCTCACCATGGCCTCACCAGAAAGGCACAGTAGAATGGTTCGATATGAGGAATTCGATATCTGTGAGCTATCCCTAGTGTCTTATATCCTGGCCTGGGATAGGGGAAGGGCGATGACTGCTATACCGGTTTTTCCTCATCGACGATTTCGCCATGCCTACATGTTCAAGCGGATGGACTGCGGGATTGAGAAGCCTTCCGACCTTAACGGAAAGAGGGTCGGGTTGGATACATTGCAGAACTCTGCCGGGCTGTGGATGCGGGGTCTTCTTCAAGACCATTACGGGGTCGATCTCAAGAGCATCGAATGGTGGTGTCAGGAGGAAGAGGATATACCCTTCGAGCCGGCACAATGGATGAACGTCCATTATGTCCCGAAGGGAAAAGACATCAATCAGATGCTCCTCGACGGTGAATTGGAAGGGGCGCTTTATCCAGAGACCCTTCCTTCAATCAGAAATGGCTCCCCGAGAGTGGGCCTCCTCTTCCCGAATACTAAGGAGGCGGAGATCGACTATTACAGAAGGAGCAGGCATTTTCCGATCATGCACACGGTGGTAATCAAGAATGAGATATTGGAGAGAGCCCCCTGGGTGGGGATAAGTGTCCTGCGGGCCTTTCAAAAATCCAAGGAGATCTGTTACGAACGGATGCGCGATCCGCGCAATTTTGCTCTGGTGTGGATGAAGGAGCTTTTGCAGGAGCAGGAAGCGCTCTTTGGTCCAGACCCCTGGCCCTATAATCTTGAGGCTAATCGGTCGGAGTTGGAGGCGATTGTGCGGTACGAGTACGAACAGGGGATTATTAGAAAGAGGCCCAAGATTGAGGAGCTCTTCTTTCCCCCTAGCCTCCAGGAGATTCAGCAATACATCTAGGTGATGTGAAGGAGAAGCCATGACCATCAGGATTGACGGGGTGTAGTCGTTGGCTGGTCTGGTAAGAACCATGAGCTCATACCAGACGGCAACGTACTGATTGATGGGGATGCACTATCCTACGTGGGGACCGATCGATCCCGCCCGGCAGATCAAGTCATCGACGCAAAGGGGAAGGTTATTTGCCCAGGATTTGTCAACCTGCATGTCCATTCCCAACTCAATGTCGGGGACTACCTGCTTACCGATGTGACTAAAAAGGACTACCTGGGGGCAAATTACTTCGTCTTTGGAGCACCCGTGAAGGGAAAAACCAGCCCTCCTCCGCCACCGGTAGTCGCTGTTGGTCGTGAGTACCCACTTTTTAGCGCCCTTAGGAATGGTGCGACTACTATCCTCGATCCCGGCGGGGCACCTGGCGATTGGGAGGGCTATGTAGAGATAGTAGATCGCATTGGCGTACGGGTGTTTTTTCTCCCCCCTATCGTAGCAGCGACATCTTTACCGATACTGAAGGGGGGCATTATTACGAGGACCGTCCTGATCGGGGACGACAGGGCCTGAAGACGGCTGTTGAATTTATCAGAAAGTTCCATGGGGCATGTAATGGACGCGTTCAAGGCATCTTGAATCCGGCACAGGCGGAGACCTGCGAACCGTCTCTCTTGAAGGAGACGGCACAGGCTGCTAAGGAGCTGGGCGTCGGTATCCATATCCACGCAGGTGGCAACCTCAGGGAGTTTAACCGTATCCTCTATCACTACCGTAAACCGGTGGTGGAGTACCTAGCGGACGCTGGGATTCTGGGACCCAAGACGGTCTTGGGTCATCTGGTTGTCGTGGCCGGTCATTCCCTTGTGGACTACCCAGAGGGCAAGGAGATCGAGTCGGTAGCGGAATCCGGCACTTCGGTTGGTCATTGCGCGCACAAGTATGCAAAAATGGCCCAGGTCCTGGAATCCTTCGATAGGTACGTTGAATCTGGCATCAACGTGGGCCTTGGGACCGATACTTATCCTTTAGATATCATCTCGGAAATGCGCTACGCCTCTCTCTTTTCGAGAATCGTGGATCGGAAGTTCAGTGGTGCGAGAGCTGCTGCGGTTTTCAATGCGGCCACGGTATGGGGGGCGAAGGCCCTGGGGAGGGATGATCTCGGGCGGCTTGAAGAGGGGGCCAGGGCTGATGTGGTCATTGTGAATTTGCGAACGAGCAGGTACGGCCCTGTCCGAGATCCCATTACGGCCCTTGTAGAATATGGGAGTGGGGCAGATGTTGAGACGGTCATTGTTAACGGCGAGGTCGTGATTAAAGATGGCCGTTCGAGCCGGATTAACGAGACCGATCTCTACAATAGGGCAGAGAGTGTAGCAAATAAGGCGTGGGACAACTGGGCCAACAGGGATTGGGCGGAGAGAAGGACCGAGGAGATTATTCCCCCGGCCTTTCCGACAAGAGCGGGATGAAGGCTTTTCAGATTGGCCTGCCGCGCAGGTGTCGTCTCAATTCCTCGACGTGCGCCCGAGGACTGGGTAGATGGGGATTAACTTTAAGCGCCGCCTCGAAGGCCTTGAGTGCTTCCCAGCCGTTACCAAGGGCGAGGTGGATGAGACCGAGCCCCGAGAGCGCACCGAAATGGCGTGGCTCCAGGGCAAGTGTTTGTTCGATGTCGCGGATCGACGCCTGATATTCACCCATAAGATAATAGACCGTGGCCCGTTTGTTCCAGCCTTCTGCAAAGTCTGGGTCGACCTCGATCACCTTGTTGAAGGAGGACACTGCGGCCTCGAAGTTCCGGCTCGACATCTCTTCGACCCCCTTGGACATGAAGGCGTTTACGGTCTCGTTGTCGGACTCGTGCCAGATCGCCCAGACCAAGTTCGTGATTGCTGCGGCCTCGGTCTCGCTGTCGGTGACCTGGAGGCGGTCAAACAGGGCGTTCAGTCGAACGTCGGTCTGGCCCCCCAGGACGGGAGATGCTAGCGAAACCGCACCTGTCAAAACCATTGCCACAACATTGCAACGCATTCGTTCGATTCCTAACATCTTGTCAAATAGTATGCGAGCAATTTGATTGCGTCAACAAACAGCATTTTCATGGAAACTTGAGCTCTCTAATTTCGGCATTCTCTGCGCCATCCCGTGTCAGGCCAGGAAGGTCTAGCCCAGATTCAGCCTTTTCCACCTCGTCCAATTTTGCCTTAGTGGCTGGGTGACGGGGGACAAAAAGCTGGCAGCAGTCCTGATCCGGGATAATCGAGACTTCAAAGGTGCCGATCCTCTTGGCCTGGTCCACAATCTCCTGTTTGTCCATCCCTACAAGCGGACGGAGAATCACGTGGTTGGCGGCCTTTTCGATAACCGCTATGTTTTGAAGGGTCTGGGAGGCCACCTGGGCGAGGCTCTCACCGGTGGCCAGTGCAGTGGCCTTCTCCCGGATCGCAATGAAGTCGGCAATCCTTATCATCATCCTCCTGTACAGGACCACCCTCAGCGGTCGTGGGACTGCCGCTACGATCTGTCGCTGGATCTCGCCGAACGGGACCAGATAGAGGCGGGAGGAATACTGATGGCGTGTGAGGATTTTTACCAACTCGTAGACTTTTTCCTGTGAGGTCTTGTCCAGATAAGGGGTGCTATGAAAGTGGACAAAGACTAGCTTACAGCCCCTCTGCATCATCCGATAAGAGGCAACCGGAGAGTCAATCCCGCCGGATATCAGAGAGACGACCCTGCCGCTGGCACTCACGGGTAGTCCGCCGGGGCCGGGGATCTTATCGAAACTAAAAAAGGCGTCGCCAGGAAGGATCTCGACGGAAACTACGAGATCGGCATTTTTGAGATCGACGCGTGCTCCCGATCTTTCTTTAACCGCTGCCCCGACCTCGCGATTGATCTCGGGTGAGGTAAGAGGGAATGTTTTGTCTGCTCTCTTGGCATCAATGCGGAATGAGTTAAAATGTCTCCCGTTCAGTGACTCAAGGATTTTGGACTTGAGGATTTCTATGTCAGCAGGGGTTCGCTCGACGAAGGAAAAATTCGCCACGCCGAAGACGGCAGCAATCCTGCGGCGGATCTCCTCCTTGTCTACGTTGTCGTCGAGGGTCAAAAGCAGACAGGCCTGTAATCTCCTGATTTCTTTAAGGCCGAGGTCGCTTACCGAGGAAGTAAGGTTTTGCTTCAGCAGCCTTACGAAGTAGGACCGGTTACCTTTTTTCAGTGCCACCTCGTGATATCGAATCAAGACACCAATCACGTGCTATAGATACCAGATCAGGTGTGGATTTGCATCGGTTCAGCCCTGTGATAGGATTTTTTCGGAGGGAAGCTATGGCTAATAAATTTAGGAAAGTTTCCGAATCGCTTCAGTTTACAAAGGAAAAAATGAAGAAAAACGGCCTCTTTGAGACCGACAGGATGTTCTGTGATATTTATTGCTTCGAACCGGGTCAGTCGCAACCCGTACACAGCCACGAGGGGTCGGACAAGATCTACTTTGTCCTTCAAGGGAAAGGCCTGTTTCAGATTGGTGACGAGGAGAGACACCTGGAGAGGGATGAGATAGCACTGGCGCCATCGGGTAAGAGACACGGGGTCAGTAACCCAGGTCCGGATCGTCTGGTCCTTCTTGTTTTCATGGCGCCCAAGCCCTCGCATTAGGGAGGTTCGACGATGCAAGATAGAGAGAATGAAGTTCACAAGACCAATGAGGCATTGTATATGGCCTTTGAGGGGCTAAATATCGAAATAATGGAGAAAATCTGGCTTAAAGAGAGTTACATTCAATGTATTCATCCTGGCTGGAGGCTTCTGGCAGGTTGGGAGGCCGTGATGGAGAGCTGGCGAGAGATCTTTAAAAATACTCAAGATATTCAATTCATGCTCACGGAGGTGCGGATTCGCGTCCAAGACCCATTGGCGTGGGTTACCCTCTACGAAAATATTACCAGCCGGGTCGAAGAGGAGACCTCCACGGGGATTGTGCTCACGACTAATATCTTTGAGAGGAAACCTGAGGGGTGGTTCATCATCCACCATCACGGTTCTCCAACTATCCAGTCACTGGCAGAGTCCGACACTACCTTCCATTAGCGAGTGATAAGGTAGGCAAAAATCTCCTTTTGATATCATTTTCATGGAACCGCTGGCCGGAAAGATCTCGATCGTTACGGGTGCAGGTAGGGGGATTGGAAGGGCAATATCCCTCCTTCTCAGTCGTTCGGGCTCGCGGGTTGTCCTGGCCTCGCGTAGCGAGTCTCAACTGGACACTGTAAGGGAGGAAATACTCAGTGAGAACGGGGAGGCATTGGTCATCCCTACGGACCTGACCCAGGATGAGGAAATAGAGAGGCTGGTAGCCCGGACTTTGAAGGAATGGGGGTCAATTGATTTTCTCATTAACAATGCCGGTTGGGGCCGAACAGCATCTGTTGTTAAGGGCAATGTCAGAGACTGGGATCAGACATTTCAGGTCAACCTACGCGCCCCCATGGTTTTGAGTAGGCTGGTTCTCCCCACCATGATAGGTGGGAAGGGAGGCGCCATTGTCAACATCGCGTCCATCTCCGGGAGGATGGGTCATGCCAATACCGCTGCCTACTCGGCCTCCAAGTTTGGCCTGGTTGGATTTACTCAGTCGCTGTTTGAAGAGGTAAGGGAATATGGGATCAGAGTGGCGGTGATCCTTTCAGGCTTTGTGGATACGCCGATGATTCCGCACACGCGCAAACTGGATAGGAGCAAGATGGTCCGTCCCGAGGATATTGCCCAAACCGTGTTGTTTGTGTTGACCTGTCCTCCCACCAGCTGTCCCGTTGAGATAACCGTCCGACCGCAAAAGACTCCCTACGTTTAGGCGTCAGTCGGTATTGGATCTATTCCTTCGACGCAGGGTAGGCTTGTGGCCCTCACAGGGCTCTTTGCCCATGCGAGTGATATCAGGAACGTAATTTATGAATTTTATCTCTGCCCAAGAACCGTCGACTTCCAAGACACTGAGGGAGCCGTTGTCGACACTAAAGCGGCGAAACTCTTCCAGGGGGAGCCTTAAATAATGACAGAGGACTGCCCTGATCACATCGCCATGAGAGACAAAGAGAAGACGGCCTTTAGGGATCTCTCGCGCTGCTCGCTGAATGGCTTTCAGTCCCCTCTTTTGTACGTCACCAATGGTTTCCCCGCCGGGCATGGCTGACTTCTGGGGAGATCTCAGAAAGCGACGGTAGGTTTCGTCTTCGACAAGGTCATCGAATAGATAGCCTTCCCACCGTCCAAAGTCGACCTCGGTGAGTTCAGGATCGATTTTCATAGGTATCTTATTTTGTTCCAGAAGAATTTGAGCGGTGTCCAGGGCACGCTTCAGGGGGCTGCTGTAAATGGCGTGGATCTCCAGGTTAGGCAAAAGCCTGGCTATTCGATTTGCTTGAGAAATTCCCTTCCGGTTGAGGGGGATCTCCAGTCGTCCCATGACACGCCTCTGCTTATTCCAGGCAGTCTCTCCGTGCCGCAAAAGAAAGATGGTTTCCATGGACGCACTAAATCAAATTATATCGCCCACTGGGTTTGAAACCCCGTGGTTGACCAAAGGGAAGAGCTACCGCTTCTCCACCCTGTGGAATAAAAAAGGAAAGGCCGACGCAAAGCATCGGCCTTTCTGGGGCAAGTCAATTCAGGTTTTTCTAGGCCACATGGGCGGCCCTGAGATTGCAGAACTCCTCGTAATCGATGAGGCTGGTGATCGAAGGTTTTTCCCCACAAAGAGGGCATGAAGGATCAGCCTTCAGACTGAGGGTCGTGACCTCCATGGTGAGGGTGTTGAAGCACAGCAGCCTCCCAATCAGCGCGTCTCCCTTCCCGATGATGAGCTTTATGGTCTCTATGGCCTGAATCACCCCTATGAGACCTGGCAGGACACCCAGGACACCGGCCTCTTGGCAGTTAGGGGCCATATCGGCCGGAGGGGGCTGCGGGTAGAGGCAGCGATAGCAAGGGCCCTTGCCGGGATAAAAGACAGAGGCCTGTCCCTCGAATTGAAAGATACTTCCGTGGACATTGGGCTTTTTGGCCATCACGCAGGCATCGTTGATAAGGTAGCGGGTGGGGAAGTTGTCACAGCCATCGACCACGATGTCGTAGTCTTCGATGATCTCCATGATATTCTCAGAGGTCAACTTTTCCTGATAAGTTATGACGTGGACATCCGGATTGAGAGCCTGGATGGTCTGCTTAGCCGACTCGGCCTTGGGTTGACCGATCCGGTCATTGGAGTGGAGGATCTGCCTCTGGAGATTGGACAGATCCACCACGTCGTTGTCAATGATTCCCATGGTCCCCACACCGGCTGCCGCCAAATAGAAAGCCGATGGAGAACCAAGGCCGCCGGCACCGACCATCAGTACCTTGGCATCGAGGAGCTTGGCCTGTCCTTCCTCTCCCACCTCTGGAAGCATAAAGTGGCGGCTATACCTGGTTTTCTGTTCGGGGGTGAACCGACGCTCCTCAGCCCACTTGTAACCCGCTGCTTTCCATGCCGCATAGCCACCCGACATCGAGATAACATCTTTATATCCCATCTCTTTCATGGCCTTGGCAGCTAATAGAGAACGTACCCCTCCAGCGCAATAGGCGATAACAGGAGTTGACTTGTCGGCAATAGTCGCCTCCACCTTTATCTCGAGAAAACCGCGGGGCAGTGAAACAGCCTTTTCTAAGTGCCCTTCTCGGTACTCCTCCTTTTCACGAACGTCCAACAGGAGATGCTTTCCGTTTTTCTCCACAAGGTCTTTTACTTCCTGGACAGAAAGCTCTTTGACCTCTTTACGAGCCTCGTCCATGATCTGTTGAAAGGTCTTTGACATACTGCCTCCCTTAATTTCCCGTGTTATTCTGTGCCAATTGCCGAACTTGGACTCTTTGGCTCTAAAATATAAGTGATTTTACACTAAAGTCAAGATAGATGACAAAACCGGTCGCATTAGCACCTCTTTAGGGGATTTATCAAATTCCAGGATGGCTTCAACCTTCATATACCTGAAATTTCCTGATTATATCTATGTCAGTCTGTAAAACTGCCTTGCATTTTCCGCCAAAATCTTGTGCTTGGCCGAATCCGAGATATCCTCTCGAGCCGACAATTCCGGAATGTCCGATAGGAATTCCGATCGTGAGCGCTCATGAGGATAATCGGAAGCAAAAAAGATATGGTCCTCACCGAATATCTGGATGACGTAGGGTAAGGTTCGCTCTTCTGATTCTATAGAAGCGTAGACAGAACCAATGGTGATGTATTGGCTCGGGGGATGCTTGAGTCGAGGCGCCCATTTTTTTCCTCGTCGCGCGTATTCCTCATCCAGACGGTCCATCATGAACGGCACCCAGCCGCATCCGGCCTCCAGGTAGGCTACCCGCAGTTCCGGGTAAAGCTCAAATACTCCCTGGAAGACCATGTTGGTCAGTTGGATTATCAAAGGCAGCGGGTGTTCCAGCGAATGGACCTCAATGAAGGTATCCAGGTAATCAAAACCCAGCCCTCTGCTAGGCGCTCCGTGAACCGCCAACGCCATGTTCAGGCGCGAGGCCTCTTCGTAAATCGGGAAAAAGCCCTCGTGTTCGTAGCCTTTCCCAAGGCTTGTCACCGACGGCAGGATGGCTGCCGGCATGCCGAGATCTTCTCTCGCCCTGCGCATCTCGATGACCGCTGCCTTGACGTCACGAACGGGAATGAGGGCAGCTCCGAGGATGCGCGGTGTCTTTTTCATGTAACGGGCATGAAGCCACGAGTTGTAGGTCCTTGCTTATTCCACGGCCCAAGAAGGGTCCTGGATCAGACCAAAGGCAAGTCCGGCAGTGGGATAGACAACTGTTTTGTAACTATTCAGCACTCATTCCAGCTGTTTGATGAAATCCGGGAGGCGGCCTAGGAAGAGCGTTTGCAGCGCATCGGTTGGGGCGAGGTTATGCTTCCTGCAGGTCGAAAGATAGCTCCGCACGCGACAGAAGATTTGGGCTCCCTGGAAAGACCGAAAGCAACCCGAGATCTTCTGCTGCACCTTGGTCATGCGGATGTCGTTTTCGCCCTGATTGTTAGTAAATGGCACGAGCTTGTCGGTCATGAATCTCAGGGTTTCAGTTTCGAATGCGCGGAGACGCTCGAGGAGGTTGCGTGACTTGGTTTTGGGGATGCGGCCACGTTTTCTGTCGTGACGTTTGAGATCCGGTGGGGGGCATTCGATGTCGCCTCGGGTCAATACATGTCGATAACGGCGGCGGAATTCCTCGGCGGCTTTTTCCCTCAGATGTCCACCTGCCTTTTGGGTCGCCTGGTTGATTTCCAGCAGGAGATCCTGCATCTTCTTAGCCCACCGGTGACCGTCCTGCTCCCATGCTCTCTCCAGTTCGCGCAGGTGATGGGCATTGCAGAGAGCGTGCAGACAATTGAACTGAAAGTATGGCGTCCAGTGATCGTGACAGAGAGTGCCGCCGAAGTGGGGCAAAACACCCATGGCTTTCATCGCCTCGCCGCCACGATTGGTGTGGGGAAAGAACAGGGTCCATAGCGAGTTGGAAAGGCAATGGAGCCACAAGCGAGTGCCGTTGACGTTGATGCCGGTTTCGTCGGCGTTGAGAAGTTCTTCCCGGATGAGTCGGCGTTTGAGAATCGACTCGAAGGTCTCCAGCAGAGCGAAAGCCTCGCGGTTGAAGTTGAACACGGAGCCGGCGCTGATCGGGATGCCGCACTGATCGGCGAAGTAGTCGCGAATGCGGTCGTATGGCACGAGCTGCTGCTGGGACATGTAGACCGATTGAGCCTTCACCGAGTGTCCGTATTGAACCGGCCGGGTTACCCCAGTCGGAAACTCCGCGATGAACTGATGGCCTTGAGCGTCCTCCACTATTTCGGCTCGGTATTCGGTCACCACTTTCGAGATTTCGATATTAATGACCTGCCGGGACTCAAAACCCACGCTTCGATACTTGCCGCTCGGGATGGTGCGCCGGTCGACTTCGATGGTTTCGATCCGATCTGGATTCTGTTCCCGTTGGAGAGTCGACCCGTCGTGCCCATTCTGGCCGCCAGGCTTACGCTTCTTCCCCTTCGCCTTTCGTTTCGATCCTCGTTTGCGGTGAGGATCTTTCGACGGCGGAATGCTGCTGTTGGCACTGTGGAGCCCCAGTTTTCCCAGAAGCAAATGGATCACAACGACGAGCAGATCCATCATCGCCCGCACTTGCGGGGAGATGGACTTCTCTTGCCGCAGCAACACCTCGACGTTCTTCAGGGCATCGGTGATATTGATCTTTCCGATGGTCCGTGGCTCCACCGGCTTCTTCATGCCGGCTCCACCAGTCGGCGCCGGAATTGCTTCTCCAGCGGGTATCCCAGCACCTGCTTGAGCGAACGGTTGGGCCTGTGACTGTTGGAATCCTTCCCACGCCCGGTTGTTAAACCCAGCGGGATCCAGTTGGCCGCCAGATAGCACGTTCCCGGCGACCGTCCCGGGTCGATGAAGGTTTCCAGATAGTAAATCCGGTGTCCATAGATCCGTTCCCAGTCCCTCGGGACCATCGCCGCCATCCGGCCCAGAATGTGCGATGCCAAATGGGGGACCCGGACCCAGGGCATGATCAAGTACCGGGTGTTGTAGGCAATGAAGCGGATATTGCGCCGCCGCACTTCAGGTCCCCAACCGATAAACCGATCCCGCGGCCCCAGATGCCGTACAGCCGACGACCACGCCAGACAAGCTATGGGCCGTCCTAAGGCATAGACCATGTACTTCAGGTGCTCGCCGACCGGCTGCGTGTAACCCAGATAGTGATGGTGCTCAATCAGGCCATTAAATATCGGCTCCTCCCGCGTCCGCCTCACCAGGCGAAATTCCAGCGGGCCCAGATCCTTCAGGCTTCCCGATACCGGCGACGCATCCATTTCCGGACGTTGCGGCCTTCTCCGCACGGCCAGCGGATTGGCATGGCTTCCCTTTGCCGACGGCAGCCGGACATGTCCAGACCGCTCCAGCGTCAGCAGCAAACCCCGGCACACCATATCGCACGGCGCACCATTCGCCTGAACCCAATTCCACGCCCGGCATAACTTCCGCGATAGCTCCCGCCGGCTCACTGCCGGATGTTCTCGGATCAGAGCCTGGACGAAATCGATGTCGGATTCGCTCACCACCCGGCCCCGGTACGTCAACACCACGTCCATGAGCCGCTACGCTACCAACTTTCGTTTTGGAACGCAAGTGTATTCCCCAGATTTGTTAACCTTGATCCTTGATTCACCCGACGTGAAGCGTGGAAAGCTTTTTCGGAGAGGCTACGCCTCGGCTAGAACTAGGCTGGGCTTACCGAACACACAGATGTGCTGAATAGTTACTAAATTTTAATGATTGAATCCAGAAATTCTCTCGTAATGAGGTGACAGACTATGCAGCGACGGAAGTTCCTTGTTAAGGCAGGTGGCGCACTGGTAGCTGCCGCTGCGGCTACAGCCGTGGAGGCCCCCAACGTGATCGCGCGTCCCGGCTTCAGATGGCGCATGGTGACAAGCTGGTCCCCTGCGCTCGATGTCCTGCAGGGAAACGCGGTTCGCTTTTCCAGGATCGTTGAGCGGATGAGCGGGGGAAGGTTTAAAATTGAGGTCTTTGCCGGGGGGGAGTTTGATCCCGGCCTTTGGAGTCTTTGACGCGGTCTCGCAGGAGACCCTTCCAGGACGGCCCAGGAGTGGGCGACAAAGGGGAGGGAGCTCTTGATCAGGAGAAAGCAGGTGGGGAAGAGAAAGAGGAGACCGAAGACAAGATCCACTAGGGCCTACCTTCGGGGGGAGAGGCGTGTGTACAGGATGTCCACCCTTACGTGGTTGCCCTTGAGGTGGGTATACCCTGCCGCCATCAAGAAGAGCACGGCGAAGAAATGCCACTCCAGCTCCTGAACGAAGACGAAGCTGGTGTTGAAAGCGTAGCGGAGAAGCACATCGGAAGTGGTGACGACCACCATGACAGCTGTAAGCCAGGAGGTGGCACGGCCCACGCGGTCATTGATTTAATCAATCCACCGGACCAGAGCGAAAGGGAGGACAGGCAAGGTTCTTCCGCCTTCGCCGTCCTCAAGGGCTTTGGTCCTGTCCATTATTGCTCGATGAGCTTGAAGAAGGCCGTCTCGTCCAGGATCTTGATCCCAAGCTCCCTTGCCTTGGTCAGCTTGGAGCCAGGGTCGGCACCGGCAACGACGTAGTCCGTATTGCGGCTCACGCTGGACCCAAGCCTTCCTCCCAGGGCCTCGATGCTTTTCTGAGCCTCGCTGCGGGACAACCTCTCGAGACCTCCTGTGAGGACAAAGGTCATTCCCACCAGCCTTCCTTCCCTCTTGGGTTCTTTCCTTGCCCGGACTCCTGCATTCAGGAGTTTTTCGATGACCTTGCGGTTTTCCCTTTGGGTGAAGAAACGGGCGATGCTCTTGGCACCCTCGGGCCCTATTTCTCGCACATCCGTCAACTCCTCTTCGGAAGCATTCATCACGTTGTCCAGGCTGCTGAACTCTTCGGCCAGGAGTCTGGCTGTGGCCCCGCCCACGTGGCGGATACCTAAAGCGGTGAGGATGCGGGGCAAGCTCGAGTCTTTGCTTCGTGCCAGCGCGTCGATTAGATTCTGGGCTGATTTTTCACCCATTCGCTCCAGGCCGGCCAGCTCTTCTCTTTTCAGGTTGTAGAGGTCCGCGATGTCTTTGACCCATCCCCGGTCGACGAGTTGGTCTATAAGCTTCTCACCGAGTCCCTCGATGTCCATGCCCGCACGTGAGCCAAAGAACTTGAGACCCTCCTTCAGCTTGGCGGGACACGAAAGGCCCACGCAGCGATAGGCGACTTCGCCTTCTTCTCGGTAGACCCCGGAGCCGCACACAGGGCAATGATCGGGCATTTTGAATTTTTTCTCTCGGCTGCTCCTCTTCTCTTTGAGGACTTGGACCACGTAGGGAATGACGTCTCCAGCCCGTTCGACAATTACCGTATCTCCGATGCGGATGTCTTTCCGTTCCACCTCATCCATATTGTGCAGAGATGCACTCTTGACCGTAACACCGCCCACTTGGACGGGCTCAAGGCTGGCCACAGGAGTTAGCGTGCCCGTGCGACCCACCTGGGCCTGGATGTTAAGGATCCGTGTGGTTGCCCGGCGCGGTTTGAATTTGTAGGCTATCGCCCAGCGTGGGGAGCGGGCGATCTCTCCAAGGCGGCGCTGCAATTCCAGGCTGTTGACTTTGATGACGAGGCCGTCGATCTCGTAAGGGAGATCTTCCCGCCGACTTTCCAACTCCTCATGGTAGGCAAAGATCCCGCTCAATCCGTGAAAGAGCTGGGTGAACGGGACCGGTTTTAGACCCCACTCCTTGAGGCTTTGAAGAAAGTCATTATGACTGGGGAAGGAGGCGCCCTGTACTTCACCCATGCCGTGACAGAAGATATCCAGGGGGCGCCTCGCGGTGATGGTGGAGTCCAACTGCTTCAGTGATCCTGCGGCCGCGTTGCGCGGGTTGGCGAAGAGGGGCTGTCCCTCTTCTTCTCGTTCACGATTGAGTTTTTGGAAGGCCTCGTGCGACAGATAGACTTCACCCCGAACCTCTAGACGTCGGGGAATGTCTTTCTCCCCTTTTCGGAGAGTGAGCGGGATGGAGCGAATAGTCTTTAGGTTCCGGGTGATATCCTCTCCGTTGGACCCGTCCCCACGGGTGGAGCCGACCGTGAGCTGCCCGTTCTCGTACACCAGCTCTACGGCGACACCGTCGATCTTTGGCTCCGCAACATATTGGATCGGTGTGGAGATTTTAAGGAAGCGCTGGATTTTTTCATCAAACTCTTTCATCTCTTCTCGGTTGTTTGCGTTGTTCAGCGAGAGCATCGGGAGGGTGTGGCGTAGCGTGGCAAACTTATCCAGGGGAGGGGAGCCGACCTTTTGCGTGGGAGAGTCGGGAGCGGCGAACTCAGGATAGGCCTTCTCCAGATCGATCAGCCGACGAAAGAGACTGTCATATTCGGCGTCGCTGATCTTCGGACTATCCAGGACATGATAGTGGTAGTTGTGCTTCTCTACCTCTTCGCGCAGGTGGAGAATCTCTTTTCTTGCTTCTTCCCGAGATGAGCCCATGCAAGCTTTCAATAGTCAGCGGTCAGCAATCAGCGGTAAGTTGCTAGCTATCAGCACTCAGCTATCAGGGGTCAGCCAAGACCTGAAAGCTGATCGCTGAAGTTTGAGCGCTTAAAAAAATAGCATAAATAGGGAGCTACGATAAACCCCGATCCGACAAAAATGACCAGGCCACGTGCTGTCCTAGGCCAGACGTTGTAAGGGTCACAGACATTTGGGTCGCTAGTCCGTAACTACACTTCAGGTGAGTTATCGAACCATGGTACAGACAGCTCTGAAGGGCCATCTGATGCTTGCTGGCGATGATTTCTCGGACCGATTAATGTCGGATCGGGGTAAACGACTTAGGGCTCTCGATTCAACACTGATAGGAGCTCTGGGTGGGGCGTTAACTTTTCCAGTTGTTCTCGGAGGTCCTGAGGCGGGAGGATCCCCTGCTCGGTAATGACGGCGGTCAGATAGGGTAAGGGGGTGATATCGAAGTACCGGTTGATAATTTTTAGTCCATCGATGGGATGGGACAGGATCTCCTCCGGAGGCTTTTCCTGGATCGCCTGTTCAACGGGAAACGTCGAGGGGAGAAACTTCTCGCTCCCTGCCAGTGCATAAAAGGGAATGGAGCAATTTCTGGCTATGACGGCCAGACCGAGGGTGCCTGCCTTATTGATTAGCCCGTTCAGGGAGACGGAGTCGGCACCGACCAGAACGACTCTGCCTTCTTTCTGGCCGTGAGGAGGGGCCATTATTAGGGAAAGGCACAGGGCGTCGGTTGTCAGGGAGGTGGGGATTCCCCGTTCTGCCAGATCTCTTGCCAGGACCGCACCTTCACAGGCGGGGCGAGATTCGGAGCAGATGACGGAAAGGCGTTTCCCTTTTTCCCAACAGTGGACCAGCGCTTCGCGGACTGATCGGCTTGCAGAGTGAGTTATAATTACCGCCTCTCTTTTGACGAGATCGAAGAGGTGAGCTGAGATTTTGCGGTTATGCTCTCCCATTTCCGCAACGAAGGCCTGGGTGACGAGGCGGACTGCCCCTGCAGGCGACGCCCCGCTGGGGGCCTCGTCGAGCTCCAGGAGGATCCTGTTGAACAGGTTGAAGAGCGATGCCATAGCAGGCTGGGCGCGTAGAAGGGCACTGCCGGCTTCGAGGACTGCGCTTCTCACCTCCTCCGGGGAAGCCGATTTTTTTTCTTCCGTGAGGCGGCAAACGATTGAGCCGGCATTTCTCGCCAGCTCTTGCGCCCCCGAGAGGTTGTCGCGGGTGAATTCTTCGATCAGGGAGACAAGATCCATAACCCGTAGAAAACAACTTCGGTCATCAGCAAATCAAGTTATATCGAACATGGGGTTTGAATCCCCGTGTTCGACCAAAGGGGAGAGTTTCCGCTTCTCCCCTTTGGAAACCCCATCGGCTTTGTGCCCGCCTCAAGAGGCGGGGTTTACATTAAATAAAATCGTTCGTTATTGCG
>JACZXR010000248.1 GCA_022571535.1 Deltaproteobacteria bacterium
GAGTCTGGCTAGATCCACGGACGCCTCTATCTGACCGGACCGCACCAAGACTCCCCCATCCCGGGACTGGACAGGAAGAACATGGCCCGGCACTGTAAGATCGCTGGGTCTGGCATTCTGACTGACCGCCGTCCTGATGGTCTCTGCCCGGCCCATAGCTGAAACCCCTGAACCAAGCACGGTCTTCGCACTGATGGGAATTCCAACAGGATTCCTCCCCGTGGAGTTGTTCGGTTGAAGCATCGGTGACATCCCAATCCATTTCATCCTCTCCTCAGTCAAGGCAAGGTAGATAATCCCACGGGCGTTGACGAGCATAAAGTTTATGCTCTCCGGAGTTATCATCTCGGCAGCCGCGCAAAGGAAGCCCTCACTATCTGCCGCCTCTTCGTCGATGAGCATCACCAACTGCCCGTCACGGAGGGCCTCTAAGGTTTCTTCAATTGTAGAGATCGGCATCGGTCCGATAAAGTGACGTTAAAACTACGTTCTATTAATATCCATGAAAGACCTGATTTCTCTTGGCTTCCCGAATTTCATAAACTGTTCAAGGTACTTACCAATTAGGTCAGTTTCGATATTGACTCTATCACCAACCCTATACCGGTGCAAATTAGTGTGTTTCAGCGTGAAGGGAATAATCGCAACAGAAAAACACCGGTTCTTGCATTCGTTTACAGTCAAACTGATTCCATCCACCGCAACAGACCCCTTGGGGACTAACAATCTGAAGATCGGGGCGGAGACCCGAAACAGATAGAAAGTAAACTCCCCTCTCTTTCTAATCTCCTCCGCGATTGCAACCCCATCCACATGTCCAGTGACCAAATGGCCGCCAAGGCGGTCCATCAACCGAAGAGGACGCTCCAGGTTTACGGGATCTCCCACTTCAACCTCATTCAGGTTGGTCCGTTTTAGAGTCTCAGGGGATACATCCACGGTCAGACGACTCTTGGACTTCTCGACCACAGTCAGGCAGGTGCCGTTCACCGCGATGCTCGAACCCACAGGGATCTCTCTCAAGGGCAGAGCAGTCCTCAAAGTCAGCCTGCCCGCCTTCTTGCTGACTTGCCAACGGCAAACTTCGCCTAGATCCTCAATGAGACCGGTAAACATAATAAACCAGTGAGCAAACAGCAGTTAGCAGCTGGCAGCTCACACTAAAGAATACAGCTTATAGTCCAGAACTCAGAGATAAGAGCCAACAGAGAAAGTCAAGAGCTGATAGTCTAGAGCTAAGGACAACAGACAACCGACCACTGACCATAGAGAGCAATGCGTATCGGAAGTTTGCAGGTAGCAGATTGCAGCAGGCAGTTCCTGATAAGATACAGACCACAAGACTACGGACTACAGAACACTCAACACTATTTTCTCTGCTGCTCCCTGTTTCCTGCCCTCTGCCAGCTGCTTTCTGGTCTCTGCTTTTTTCTGGCCCTTAGCCCTCGACTCTAGACTCTCGACCCTGGACTCTCAACCCTAGGCGCATAGCGCATACACCCTACCCCCTACACCCAATACCCTACACCCTTTCTTCAACTTTGCTCTCGACTCTCAGCTATCGACTCTTAGCTATTTAAGTATCCCGAGACTAGAACATCTTTGCCGAATCTCTTGATCTCCACATCCTTGATATTTTTGCAGCCGCTCATCTTCTCGATCCCCAGGGCACCAATCATGCGCTTGCCCTCGCCCCCAATGATCTTGGGGGCATAAAAAAAGAGTACCTTGTCCACTACCCCTTCAAGCAAGGCACGAGCCGCTGTGGTCCCCCCCCCCTCAATCATGACGCTGACCAGCCCCATCTTGGCTAATCTCTTTAAGAGAGCGTTGAATGGTATCCATCTACCACGGAAAGGGAACCGCCAGATGTGTGCGCCAAGTAGTTCAATAGTCTTTACTTTCCTTGGAGGCACACGAGCGCCGGTGACCACAATCGTCCTCCCAGACCCCCGCTGTTGAAACAGACTGGCGGCCAGGGGAATGCGGAGATGACCATCCAGTATGACCCTCCAGGGATCACGCCCGCCGGCAAGGCGACAGGTCAGCCGTGGATCATCGGCAACCACCGTACCCACGCCGACAAGAATGGCATCCACCTGATTGCGCAACTGGTGGACGTACCGTCGGGCAGCCACATCCGTGATCCACCGGGAATCGCCGGTCGAGGTGGCAATGCTTCCATCCAAAGAGGCGGCTAATTTGAGGATGACGAATGGAACCTTGTGGGTAATAAACTTGATAAAGGCCTCGTTAAGCCTCCGCCATTCCCTCTTGAGAACGTCACTATGGACCTGGATCCTCGCTCGCCGAAGCCTGCGAAACCCCCTTCCCGACACCAGGGGATTCGGGTCCAGCATCCCGGCCACCACCTTTTTGACACCGGACTGAATCAGGGAATGAGTGCAAGGCGGAGTCTTTCCCTGATGGTCGCAGGGCTCCAGGTTGAGGTACAAGGTCGCCCCTCGGGCCCGGTTGCCGGCTTGCTTGAGCGCGGCAAGTTCTGCGTGGTCACCTCCAGCTTGCCGATGGTAACCGGTACCGACAATTCTGCCTCCCCGCACCAAAACCGCTCCCACCATAGGGTTTGGGCTTGTCCTACCGATCCCCTTGAGGGCCAGGCGCAACGCCATGCGCATATACCGTTCATCGAGGTCATCTCCCATCAAGGCATCCGATTCTCCTAAACCTTTTTCTGCCCTCGCCCCCCCTGCTTCCCGACACCAAATTTCTTACGCTCCTTCAACAACTCCTCCAGCTCCACCATAAACTCACCGATATCCTTGAAGGAGCGGTATACTGAGGCAAAACGGACATAGGCCACCTGATCAATATCGTGGAGTTCTCGCATGGTAGACTCCCCGATAACGGAACTGGGGATCTCCTTCTCCCCTCGTTCCTGCAGTCCCCGTTCAATCCGGTCTGCGATGGCCTCGATGGTATCGACACTCACCGGACGCTTCTCACACGCACGCTTGAGACCGTTGATCACTTTTAACCGATCGTAATTTTCACGGCGACCATCTTTCTTGACCACCATGGGCGTGGTCTCCTCCACCCTTTCGTAGGTGGTAAAGCGACGACTGCATCCGGAACACTTACGGCGGCGGCGAACCATACCACCGTCTTTGCTCAGTCTGGAATCGATCACCCGATTGTCCAACTCGCGACAGAAAGGACACTTCACATCATTCTCTCCTTATAAAAGAACCTTATAAGTTATCAACTCTTTACCCCGTACCACAGAACGCCCCGTGCGTAAGCGCAGGGATGAATGTTCCGACCTCCCTGTATGGGCAGCGCCCCAAAGCCACGGACGTAAGTCCGTGGTACGGGGTTTACTCTTAGCTCTCTGCTCTTAGCGCTTACACCCCAAGACGGATGACCGATGACCGATGACGGGAAGAATGACTTCTGAAAGCTACTTTGCTATTAGCAGTCTTCAGTCTCCGGTCCGCGGTCTCTGCTCTTTGCTATTTGCTCCCTGCCTGCTGCCTCCTGCCTGCTTCCGCCAGAGGCGGATCAGCCTTAGGCTGAGCCTGCTGCTTCCTGCCCTTAGAGCTTATAGCCTAGAGCTTAGAGCTAAGAGCCTGAAATTCTGGCTCTGGACTCTCAACTCTCAGCGCTAGGCGCATGGCGCTCTGCGCAAAGCGTATCGGAAGTTAGCAGGTAGCAGATTGCAGCAGGCAGTTCCTGATAAGATACAGACCACAAGACTACGGACAACTGACCATAGAGAGTAAAGCGCATGGCGCAGAGCGCAAAATGCTGATCGTCTTCAGCATTCGATTTTTTTACTCTAGGCTTTCCGCTCTTAGCTTTTTCTTCCACTCGACTCTGTTTCCTCTACTGCCTGCTGCTATCTGCCCTCTGCTTCCTGCTCACAGCGCTAGGCGCTAGGCGCTAAGCGCAAAGCGCGCACACCCTATACCCTACACCCTCTCTTATCACTCAACACTGGTCTTCCTACCCCCTACACCCTATACCCTATACCCTTTCTTCAAATCTGCTCTTTGCTCTTTGCTAACTACCGATCGCACCCTTTCCCTCTGATCTGTGAGGATAAACCGTGAACCTCTTGCAGAGATCACGGACATCATCACCGATGGATTTGAGCGCCTGGTCATCCCCCACGTGATTCAAGGCACGCCAGATGAAGTCCGCTATGGCAGCCATCTCTTTTTCTTTCATCCCGCGAGTCGTCACAGCCGGAGTCCCAATCCGGAACCCACTGGTCACAAAAGGCGAGCGAGTCTCGAAGGGGATGGTGTTTTTGTTCACAGTAATCCTTGCCTTATCCAAGGTCTCCTGGGCTACCTTCCCCGTCAACTCCGATTTACGTAAATCCACCAGCATGAGGTGATTATCCGTTCCCCCAGAGGTAAGCCGAAACCCCTTGTCCATCAATGCACGAGCGAGGGCCTTGGCATTCTTAACAATCTGCTTCTGATATCGCTTGAATTCTGGCCTCAAGGCCTCCTTTAGGGCGACCGCCTTGGCCGCGATGACATGCATGAGGGGTCCCC
>JACZXR010000249.1 GCA_022571535.1 Deltaproteobacteria bacterium
AAAACTATAAAGTGAATAAATGAAATACTCAAAGGTTATTATTATTGGAGGAGGGCCGGCAGGATCTACTTGTGCATGGAAATTAAAACAGAACAATATCGACTGCATACTTCTTGATTCTCGAAAATTTCCGAGAGTAAAATTATGCGCTGGATGGGTCACTCCTGAGGTCATTGATCAACTTGAATTAAGTGATTATCCCAACATACAACTGAATGCAAATTATGTTAATTTCTTTGGCATCGATAAAAAAATAAATTCAAAATCCTATGCAATAAGACGATATGAATTTGATGACTGGCTTTTAAAAAGATCAGGTGTCGATGTATATCATCATAAAGTCCTTAAAATCAAGAAGCAAGATGGATTTTATATTATTGATAATGAATACAAATGTGAGTATCTTGTAGGAGCCGGGGGCTCTCATTGTCCTGTTTATATTTCTTTTTTCAAACAGTTACATCCAAGAAACAAGAATAATTTAGTATGCTGTATGGAGCAAGAAATAAAATATGATTATAAAGAAAAAGCGAGTCGTACCTGGTTTTATGAAAACAATTTTTATGGATATTCATGGTGTATTTCAAAGAAAAATGGCTACTTGAATATTGGGGTTGGAGGCCTATTTAAAGATAAAAAAGTGAATATAAAAGAGCATTGGGATTATCTTGTTAAAAAGCTCAATGAGCTTAACATCGTCAAAAATTATGAATTCGAACCCAAAGGATATGTGTATTTTATAAGAGATCGAGTAGAAAATTGCAAAATAGACAATGCGTTCATTATAGGTGATGCTGCTGGCCTGGCAACAAAAGACTCGCCCTGTTGATAGCGATCCATTTTGAAGCGGACTCTGCGTCATATATTCGTCCCGACGGGAGCGTGGACACTCAGGATCTTATCAACAGGCAGTATGGCGGCAAAATAGGCATATGGAGGCTGCTGAGGATACTGGACAGACACGAGATCAAATGTACCTTCTTCATATGTGGTGCCGCTGCCGATAGGTATATTGAAGCGGCCAGGGCTATAGCGGAGAGGAAACACGATATAGCTGGGCACGGCTATTACCATGAAGCGTTGTGGCGCTTGACAAGGGACGCCGAGGAGGAGGTCTTCACAAAAACCCTTGGAACACTGGAAAGGGCAACAGGTCGCCGGCCTTTGGGATCGAGGAGTTGTGCGGCGAGTCCTACCACGCTCCATACCGCAGCAAAGATGGGTTTGGCATGGGATAGCAGCATGTGGAACGATGACTATCCTTATCTGCTCGATCTGGGCGGGGGCAGAACCCTTGTAGAGATCCCGTTCACTATAAACAATGACATCAATTTTATGGGAGGAGGCATTACACCGCCGGCGTACGTACAGGGAAGGTTTAGATCTGCCAAATACTCCCTGGAGGCATGGAAGGCCGAGTTTGACGCATGCCTCAATGACCCTTCCGGAAAGCCCAAGATGATGACATTTTGCGTTCATGACTACTTGACAGGCCATGCATCCAACTCCAAGTCCTTTGACGACTTTCTTCAATACGCGAAGGATGATGATAGGGTATGGATCGCTACCTATAGCGAAATGGCGGAACGGTGGAGGGAACTCTGCCGCAACTCCACGCACTCCATAGATAACTTCTCCATATCGATTAACGCATCGCCGGCGTAGCCTGCGAAGAGAGGTGTCATAATCCTACCTTCAGTCTCATCCATCAAAGAATCATATTCACCGCAGCCCAGGTGGCCTCACAACCACAGGCTCGCACTATGTCTGTCATTCAACTACGAGTCCGGTGAGGCCGCGCCTACCAATGCAGGCGGCGCTATCAACTCTCTGTATATGTCGACCCACCAATACGGTGCGCGCCGAGGGGTAGGGAACATCATGGATGTGTTGGACCGACACGGCGTCAAGGCAACATTCTTTGTCTGCGGCACCACGGCTGAGAGATATCCTGAAACCGTCAAGAGGATGTTGGATAGCGGGCATGACATAGCCGGCTTCACTTACAAATACGAAAAGGTTTGGACACTTTCATCCGAAGAGGAAGCCGAGATGATCGAAAAGTCCATCTCCGCCATACACAACATCACGAATAGACGCCCTGTGGGGTGGAGATGTCCAGACTTCCAGCTGAGCAAAAACACTCTGCCACTGCTGGCAGAGCATGGATTCATGTGGGATAGCAGCCTGCTCAACGACGACCTTCCCTATACGCTGCATATGGGAAAGCACAAGGTCACAGAGGTGCCGCCCTCCATGTCCACCTATGACAAACACTATCTCTACCTCCCGAACCCTAGGGGGCTGCCATCAGATATCATGGAGATCTGGAACGATGAATTCGATGTCCTGTACCAAGAATCATTGACAGAGCCAAAGCTGATGACACTATGCTGCCACCCTTTCTTGGTGGGCCGGCCGGCCCAGCTGGAAAAGCTCGAAATGTTCATCATGAAGGCCTTGAAGACTCCCGGTGTTTGGTTCGCCACCTGCTCGGAAATAGCTTCCTGGTGGAGGGAGCAAGACGACATTTAAGAAACCTCTCGGAACACGATCGTATGATTCTGTCGATAAGCGCTTCGGCTCGCAGGACTCGATCTGCCAAGTCCTCTCACCTGAATTCATCCCCTGGCACCCAAGCCGGGTTCACGGGGTCAGCCTAATACTCATTCTAGCAGGCGTGAGAACTGGCGGTTTGAACTAACGAAGACGGCATGATAGTTGAGACCTAGTTTGGGGAGGACCGGGATGGCAACAGAGAGTTCAGGAAGCAAGCTGATTGTCAGAAACCTGACGAAGGCCTTCCGCAGGCAGCGGGACAATAGGGTCATCAAGGTCTTTGACGGGATATCACTCGATGTACATCCCTCGGAGTTCGTCTGTCTAGTAGGCCCGAGCGGATGCGGTAAGACAACCCTCCTCAGGATTCTAAACGGACTGATCCCCTACGATTCCGGAGAGATCTTCCTCGACGGCAATTCGGTCATCAAACCGGGGGTTGATAAGGGATTTGTCTTTCAAGACTCGTCTCTCCTCCCGTGGCGGACCGTCACGGACAATGTCATTCTGGGGCTTGAGATCCAGGGGGCCGACAAAAAAGTAGCCCGTGAACGGGCACAGAAATTCATCGACCTCGTCGGCCTGAAGGGTTTTGAGACCCATTACCCCTATGAGCTCTCCGGGGGAATGCAACAGCGAGTCAACCTTGCCCGCGCCCTGATCGTGGACCCGGAGATTCTCCTTATGGACGAGCCCTTTGCCTCGCTCGACGCCCAGACACGCGAAATCATGCAGTCGGAGCTTTTGAAGATGTGGGTCCAGGCAAAAAAGACGGTAATATTTGTCACCCATCAGATCGAAGAGGCCATCTACCTAGCCGACAGGGTGGTCGTTTTCTCCGCTCGCCCGACCAAGATCAGGGAAATCGTGAAGATCCAGATATCCCGACCCCGACCTCTAAGCGTCAAGAGAACCAAAGATTTTCTGGATTACACAGATCAGATTTGGGAAATCATACAAGAAGAGGTTCTCAAGTCCATGGGCAGGGAGGTCGAGGAAAGAGGGGTTGTTAGATGAAATTGCGGTCATCACAGCTCTACGCCTTCTGCTCTATATTTGCAGGGATAGCCCTTTGGCAGATTGGATATATGCTCCTGGCCAGAAGCTATCTATTTGAGGCCTTCGCAATCAACCTCTTTCTCTCCTCTCCCGTAGGGGTTGCCCAATCTTTCGTTGAACTACTAGGTACAGGCGAGCTGCTTACTCATTCGTACGCAAGCTTTATCGCGTTTTCATACGGCTATCTGCTGGCCGTAGCGGTGGGGATCCCTCTGGGCGTCTTGATGGCGACCATTAAAAAGGTGAACTACTATCTCGACCCCTGGGTCTCTTCCATTTACGCCACCCCACGGGTCGCATTGGCTCCCGTCATCATCATCTGGTTTGGCCTGGGGATCTTCTCCAAGGCCTTGATCGTTTTTCTCGGGGCGGTCTTCCCCATCCTCTTGAACACCTATACCGGAATTAAGTCCGTCAGGGAGAACCTGATCGAGGTGGTAGAGGCGTTCGGCGGGAGCACCATGCAGGTCTTTTTCAAGGTCATGGTTCCGGATGCCATTCCGGCCATCATCACGGGACTCAGGCTTGCGGTCGGCAGGGCGGTGATCGGCGTCGTGGTAGCAGAGTGGTTCGGAACGGAGGCCGGCCTCGGCTATATGGTCTATGATTATTCAATGGTATTTCAGCCTGCTCCGGTGTTTGTCGGGATTGTGGTTTTGATAGCTTTCGGACACCTCGCATTCGTTATACTCGAACGAATCCAAAGATGGATTTCTCCGTGGTACCAATTCCAACTGGAGAAGGAGGTTGAAGGGATGGGGCTGGAGTAAGCGATGAAAATGGCCGGGCTATATCGTCTCCACGAAAGAAAATTCGATGCCATCTCCTCAGTGATACTGGGATTGCTTGCCTGGGAGGTCATCGATTATACCTTGGTAAGAA
>JACZXR010000250.1 GCA_022571535.1 Deltaproteobacteria bacterium
AAGCCAAAGAAAACAAAAGCCACCGGCGACCTGTTTACCCTGCCTCGATGACCTACCCTCCTGGGTTGCCTCCATCCGATGATGAATCCTACAGACAGTCCCCTCAACGTGCCCCGAAGTTTATCCCCGCTGTGTCGGGCCTGTCAATTTCAAGCAACCGCCGGGAACGAGATCTCTCAAAAATGACCAAGAACCCCCGTTTCCCGCTGTATGATTACCACACACACCTATTTTAAGCGGTGCGACTCTGCGCGGCCTCGGGGTTGACGACATTGATCGGGTTACCGTCGAGGTAGCTCAAAATGTTATCAATGGCGCCGGAAAAAGATCGTTCGTAGTTCTCCACACTGACAAAGCCAAGATGGGGCGCAAGGACAACGTTGTCGAGCTGTAGAAGAGGATTACGGGGGTTCACAGGTTCTTCTGCATAGACATCAAGACCGGCACCAGAAATCTTTCCGGCCTTCAGCGCCTCGATCAGGGCCGCCTCATCCACAATCGCGCCGCGGGAGCTATTGATGAGGACGGCCGATGGCTTCATGAGCTCCAGCTCCCTTCGGCCGATCAAGCCGCGCGTGCGCTCTGCGAGCTTCCAATGAATCGTGACAATATCCGACCTCCGAAGGAGATCATCGACAGAGACCCACTCGGCCCCACCGGCCTGCGCGCGCTCGGGAGTCAGGGTCAAACCCGCAGCCAGTACGGACATATGGAAGGCCTTGGCAATCCTCGCAACTTCCTTACCGATTCTACCGAGACCGAGTACCCCAATGGTCTTGCCGGAGAGCTCTCTGCCAATGGTCGTCTGCCACTTCCCTTCTCGCACGGCGCGGTCTTCCTGAGGCGTATGGCGCATCACCGCAAAAATAAGATTGAATGTCTGCTCCACTGTAGGGATCCCGGAGCTGACGGAAATCGCCACCAGGATGCCGCATCGAGTCGCTGCCTCCATGTCAATGCTGTAGACACGAGCCCCGGTCTGAGAGATGAACTTCAATCTGGGCAAGGCCTTAAGCAGGTGAGAGTGAAAGTTCGTACGATCGTGGATGGGAATAATGATCTCGACACCTGAGAGGCCCCTGATAATTTCCTCATCCGATCTTCCCCGATTGTTACAGAAGAGAACCTCACACCGGTCTTCCAACCTCTTGAGACAGTTCAGGCCCGACACGGCATTCTGGTAATCATCTAGAATGGCAGCTCTCATCTTTTTTCCTGATCCAGACTCCATTTTCTAATCTTCTCCTCGTCTATCTCAGAACCCAGTCCAGGGTCGTGAGGCACCTTCACTTTACCACCTTCCATCCAAAGGGGTTTCTTGACGACATCTCCCTCCATTTTAAGCGGCCCAACAAACTCACACCCCTCAAGTACGTTCCTGCAGCTTGCGGCGACGTGGATTTCGGCCAGGGTATCGATGGCGAGGCCGAAGCCATGACCTATCACACAACTGATCCCGGCGGCCTCTGCCGTCTCGATCATTTGAACAGTGCGATGAATTCCTCCTTGCTTCATCACCTTGACCTTCACAATCCCCGCAGCCTCCTTCTTGATGACCTCAATGAGGGTTTGAGGTCCCACGATGGACTCATCGGCCATGATGGGAATTTCCACCGCCTTTCTTACCTTCGCCATACCAGCCAGATCACGGCGTTGGACCGGCTGCTCGAAAAGAGACACATCGAACGGAGTTATCGCCCTTCCCAACCGGATGGCGTCATCAACCGTGTAGGCTTCGTTGGCGTCAACTCTGAGGACCATCTTTTTCCCTACAGCTTCCCGCACTGCCTGGACCCTATCCCGATCCGGCCCAACCCCCGAACCCACTTTGATCTTTGCCGAGCGAAAGCCGCCCTCTAACCAGGAGACGGCTTCCCGGGCCGCCTCATCGGGGGAGAGCATCCCGATCCAGCCATTAAGGGTTATCTCTTCTCTCAGGTAACCTCCCAATAAGGAATGAACGGGAACACCCAGGACCTTCCCCTTGAGATCGAACAGGGCCATCTCGATGGCCGCCTTGGCATCGAGTTTTCCAGGGAAGATCCGATCCATGCGATCCAAGGCAGCTAATATGTTTAACGGATCGATCCCGATTACATTTTGGGCAAGTTGACGGATCGCAGCCAGGATTTCAGAAAAACTCTCTTCCGAATAGCCGGGGTCGGGGTCCACATTTCCAACCCCTTCTGTTCCCTCATCCGTATGTACCTTCAAGACGATGCTCTCCTGGCAGGTCTTGGCCAGACGGGCATTACGGAAGGAGCCCTTTAGCGGGATACTAAGAGGAAAGATATCTATGCTCGAAATCTTCAAGGATATGATAATCCTAAATCCTGAGTCTAAGAGGTGCAACTGCCCCTGTGCGGATGAGAGCTTTGAGAGTAGCTATTGGGCTGCTTCATCAGAGATCGGAGATTGCATTCCGGGGCTGCCCCCTTTTTGCGCACACAGGGCAAATGCGAGGAAGGGCAGCGGCACACCTGGAGCACAGCAAGTGGACTCGCTCGTCACAGAGGTGTATCTGTCGAATGGACTGGAAACAGGACTCACACCCGGGCCGCTCAATTTGCTTAGAGAGAGGGTTATAGGTCCACACCATCTCCCGTGATTGTTTCCGCCGCAGCAGGGTAAGGCGAAGGTGCATTACCGTGTGCCACACCGTGAGGACCGTGACTGGCTCCAACCGAATCGTCATCGCATAGCGAGCTCGCTGATCCGTGAGCTTTCTTGCCAACTCCCGTTGCGTGGCCTCAATTTTCGCAAATTCACGCTCCGCCTCCTCGCCGGTCAAGTGCTTCTGCTCAATTTTCTTTCTAATTTCCCGCTCTATGGTTGTGAAGTAATCCGTCAGCCGCTGAAGATCGCGCACGAGGCGCCGGGACAGACTCTTCCTAAAGTCGCCAAAAACCACCGTAGCCTTTTGCTGCGCCAATGCGGCCACCCGGTCAGCCCATACAGCCAAATCCGGCCGCTCCTCCGGACCCGGAGTCAGTCCGTTCGGTTCTCCGAGCCGCCGCTCGACGATCGGGATCACCTCATTTACGGGGAAGCCTGTGCGGGCATTCAGGGCTACACCCACGAGCGTCTCCCGCTTTTCTTCTGAGATAGCGGTCGCTTTGAAATGGACGATAAGATAAGAGCCGACCGACTCTTCCATGCCTTGCACGCGAAACACGCCATTGACAAACGCAACTTCCTCGGTGAGGCTGGATTCAAATCCTTCCCGCCTAAGGAATTCCACCGGAATGCTGATGTTCACGCAAGCCCCGCGCTCCTCGATTAGAGGCTTGACCACCTCCAAGATATCGGAGTGGTACGAAACGAGACGTCCTCCGAGATCCGGCTCAAACGCGAAGCGCTCAAATTCCCCCCAGCCTGTTCGTTGAAAGATCTCAGGAGGAAGCACGGCCTCAATCACATTTCCGTCCACTTCGGTCTCGGCGCCATGGAGCCGCAAAAACTCCAGGAACCAGTCCTGCAACGGATCATACGATGCCATTTGAAATTCGCCCTCTAGACTTCGAACTCCTCATGGAACAGGATGTTGTCCAATCTCGTTGAATCCTGATATCGGGCCTTGGCCTGGACCAATTGCTCCCCCAGCTTATCGAACCGAGTCCGGGCATCGGCGCGATCCCCGGCTTCCTTCCACAGATTAAAGACGATGTCGCTGAATTCCTTCTCCTCATCCAGATTGCCAAGAATCATATCGATTTCGCCGATGACCAGCTCAAACATGTTGATCTTCTTCTCCAAAACGTCGAGCAGATAGTGTTCGAGGGTATCTCTGAGGCACAGGTTAAAGATGAAGACGTCCCGGCTTTGGCCGACTCGGTGGAGACGGCCGATCCGCTGCTCGATGCGCATGGGATTCCAAGGGAGGTCGTAGTTGACCAGGGTGCGGGCAAACTGGATATTGTGACCTTCCCCGCCGGACTCCGTTGCAAGGAGTACTGGCGCCGCCTCCCTGAACCTGCGAATCGCATGCTCCTTTTCCGCTCTCGGAAGGCTGCCATGGTACGTCACATAGGGGATCTGTTGTCCGTCCAGAAGCTGGGCAAGGTAGTCCAGGGTCTTACGGAACTGAGAAAAGACAATCGTCTTCTCCTGCGGATTCTCTTGTAAGAGTTGGAGCAGTCGGAGCCCTTTTCCCGTTTCCCGAGCCTGGTGAATCAAATCGAGGACAGCCCGGACCTTGTGGGACGTATACTCCGATAGGGTTCCCTGTAAAGCAAACGGTGAGCTCCCAGCCTCACGCAGCAACGTGGTGAAGAGGGTCTTGTTCCGAGGTAGGTCAGTGCCATCGCCGCCTTCGCGCACAAGGTTGCTGATGGCATCATAAATCTGTCGTTCAAGCGGTAGAGGATCCACGACGAGCGTCAGAGCAAACCGCTTCGGAAGTTTAAGATCCACCAGCGAGCGGGTGTTACGGATCATCACGCTGCGAAGCAACTCCCGAAGTCTGTCGGGGTTTACCGGTTCCTGGGGGTTGCCCC
>JACZXR010000251.1 GCA_022571535.1 Deltaproteobacteria bacterium
TTGACGAAGATCGGCATCATCAAGGTCTTATACGCCCTATGCAATGCGATCACTCGCCCTTTGAGCGGGTTTGTGATGACGCGCATGGGCTCAAAAAGTCTCTGTCACATCGGCCTAGCGATCCAATCGGTCTTCCTGTTGCTTGTGCCCCTTTGCTCCAACTTCGGTCCACTACTCACCGTTTACATCCTTTCAGGCTTCATGCGGGCAGTGGTCGTCGTGAGCAATGCCATTAGCCTGGTCCAGGACGTAGATCAGACTCGCCTTCCTAGGGGACTTACCTCAGGCATCTACAATGCGGCAGATGATCTCGGTAATATCCTTGGTCCCGGCGCCGGGGGATTGATTGGTGCCATGACCGGCATTGCGGGACTTTTCGTGGTCGGCCCCCTGTCAGCGGTTTTGCTCTTACTGGTTGTGCTCCAGGGGTTAAGGCTTCTACCCCACTCTCCCGTGTGCGACATCAAGAGTACTCTCGAACCACTTCCGAACTGACAGCACCACTCAAGGCGTAGCGGTGGAGGCATAGAAAAAAAGGAGCTCCGGGGAGGAAGAGGTAGGGGGTTCCTGCGGACGACCGCCCCCATTTGATAGTCAGGGAAGGAGAGTTTGAACCTGTCCACCCCCTGTGGCATAAAGCCTCTGTGACCGCCTCGTGGTTACAGCTCTCCCTCAAGGCCACCCCAGCGGCTTTGGACACGATTGCAAACTTCCTGATCGAAAGGGGATCTCCAGGAGTTGTCCTCAATCAGGAAGAGATACAGGCCTTTTTCCCGTCCCTACCGGGAGCCTCTACCCTTAAGAGAGACATTGGGGTTTTCCTTAAAGGAATCGATGAAATTTATCCGGGAGTTGTTCGACAACGGCCCCGTTGGACTGTTTTAAAAGATAAGAACTGGAATAGCTCCTGGCGCAGATTCTTTTCCCCACAAAAGGTGGCCAGAGGCTTCTTGATCACCCCTCCGTGGATCCGGTCGAATCAATCCGGGCGGCGAAAGGTGATTGTGATTGAGCCCGGGATGGCATTTGGCACGGGGACGCATCCGACCACGCAGTGCTGCTTGGAGTTTTTAGAAGAGGTGGTCCACTCGCTGAAATCGACAAGGGTACCTGCCCTTGATGTCGGGACTGGATCGGGGATCTTGGCCATCGCCCTGGCCAAGATGGGCTTAACGAAGATAGTGGCATTGGATAACGATCCTGTCGCGATAAAGGTGGCCGGGGGCAATGTGCGGCGGAATCGGGTAGGTAGAGCAATTGAGTTGCTGGAATCAGAGGTAAAGCAGGTCAGTGGATCTTTTGCCATTGTTGTCGCCAATCTTACGGCCGAGACGATTGTTGGACTAGCACCTGCTTTTAGAAAAAAGGTGTCCCGCCGAGGTTTTCTGATTCTTTCCGGGATCCTGGATCAGAGCGCGCCGGAAGTACTGAGTCACTTTGTTCCCAGGCCATTTACGTTGGTTCGGCAAAGGAGCGTCAAGGAGTGGACCACGCTGGCGTTGATTAAAAAAACTTGATTATGCCTCGCTTTTTTGTCGCAAAAGATAGCATCCGGGATAAAAAGGGGACCATATCAGGCCCTGAATTAGAGCATATGAGGAAGGTCCTCCGCTTGTGTCCTGGACAAGGTGTCCTTCTCTTCGATGATGAGGGTTGAGAATACGAGGCGGTCATCCAATCCTATGCCGAGCGGGCTGCCGAGATGGAGATTGTCAACCGCTACCGGCCAGAGAGAGAATCCCCCTTGGACATTACATTGGCACAGGCGATCGGAAAGGGTGACAAGATGGACTGGGTAGTTGAAAAGGTAACGGAGCTGGGGGTGCGATCCATTGATCATTTTTTCATCTTATACTGTTCCCAGGCTCGATACGAAAAAGATTGCGAGGCGGGGCGCGCGCTGGGAGAAGATCGCCCTCAGTGCCGCCAAGCAGTCGGGGCGGACTAAAATTCCAGAGATCGAGATGCTGGGTGATTTTGGGGATTTGATCCGAAGGCCCTGGCCATGTGAGCTGAAGCTCCTCTTTTGGGAAGGGGAGTCGACGCGAAGTATTAAAAAATTGAGAGAGGAACGAAAGCATCTCGACTCCATTCTCCTGGTGATCGGTCCTGAGGGTGGATTTACATCCGAGGAGGTCGCTCAGGCCTCGCACCAGGGGTTCCTGACCATCCGATTAGGGGAAAGAGTCTTGAGGACGGAGACCGCTGCCATGGGGCCCCTCTCCGTCGTCCAGTTTCTCTAGGGAGACATGGGATAGAAAAATGCCTTGCCCCTTAAGTGGAGTTCCTTTAGCATAGGGCCTGCCGTTCGGTGACAGGACCATGAAGTGTCCCAAATGTGAATATGTAACCTTTGATGACTTGGATCGATGCAAGCGGTGTGGGGCCAGTTGGGTCTCTGAGCGGGCACGGTTCGGCGTTAAGGATCTGTCAGCTCCTGCGGAGAGAGGCCCCGAGGGCTCACCCGTGATAGAGCTAGTGTCGAAATCTGAGACACCCACGGGGACGGCAATATTGGAGCATCGGCTCGACGAAGAGTTTGATCGGCTCTATGTGCGCCTCAAAGACGAGGAATTAAAATCAAAGGAGGTCCCCTGGGCGGGGTTTTTTCGCCGGAGCTGTGCTTTTTATATTGATGTGGCGATCTTGTATGCGCTTTCCTCCTTTCTTTTTTATTTAACGTATGTTGCCTATACCGTCGGACTTGCCGTCCATGGGCAGGTGCTGGATCTGGACCACCTGGGATACTTTTTACGTATCCTTTTTTTTACGGGGCTTTCACTGGTGGGCGGCTACTTTGTCCTGCTTCACGGCATGGATGGGAGGACGGTAGGTAAATGGCTCCTTGGCTTGAGGGTCGTTTCCGTCAACAGGACCCCAATTACGTACGGCCAGGCATTAGCCCGATTGTTCGGCACTATACCCGCGGCCTTTTTTGGACTCGGTTTCTTTTGGATCCTGGTGAACCGGGAGAAAAGAGGATGGCATGATATTTTAGCCCGCACCTGGGTGATTAAGGATTAGGGCTCGTCACCATCTACAAAGGGTTAGAGCGCTGTCATGAGAACGTTAAAGATTGGGGTGATCATGGACCCCATCGAGAAGATCAATATCGAAAAGGATACAACCTTTGTCCTCATGCTCGAGGCGCAGAAGCGGGGTCATGAGGTTTACTACATGGAACTCAAGGATCTTTCTATCCATGACACCACACCGGTGGCTCATTCCTGTCCCGTCAGCGTTGCCAAGGCTACTCCGTATTACCAGTTTGGGCCTTCCGAATCTCGACCTCTAAGTTGGTTTGACATTGTCCTGATGCGCAAAGACCCCCCTTTTGATCTGAAGTTCTTTTTTGCAACCCATCTTCTCAGCCTGGTGGATGAGCGAAGCTGTCTGGTGGTGAACCATCCCAGGGGGCTTAGGGAGGCTAGCGAAAAACTCTACGCCCTTAACTTCCCCGATCTTATCCCGGAGACGCTTGTGAGCAGTGACATCGACCGGCTAAAGGAATTTATGGCGGAGCGTGGCGGAGAGATGATCATTAAGCCCCTGGATGGTTACGGCGGGAGCGGGGTTTTTTATCTCCAACAAAAAGACCGAAACACGAATGCACTCCTGGAGATGGCCACGGCTAACGGAGAGAACCCAATTATGGCACAGCGCTACCTGCCGGAGATCCGCAAGGGCGATAAGCGCATCATTGTGCTAAACGGCGAGCCGATCGGAGCGGTACTTCGGGTACCACGGGAAGATGAGAATCGCGGCAACATCCATGTTGGAGGCCGGAGCGTGAAGGCTGATTTAAGCCCGCGCGATCTCGAGATCTGCCGTGTCCTATCGCCCTCACTGAGAGAGGCCGGTCTCTATTTCGTAGGGCTCGATGTCATCGGAGACTATCTGACCGAGGTCAATGTAACGAGCCCGACGTGCGTACAGGAGATTAACACGCTCAATGGAGTTCAGCTCGAAAGCCAGATGATTGATTTTGTCGAGCAGAAAACCCTTGAACTGGACCGTCGCTCGTAACGGCCTGAATCATGATCTTGACTCCGGCCTCGTTTTAGACGATATTTTTCCTCTATGGCCAGGTAGCTCAGTCGGTAGAGCAGAGGACTGAAAATCCTCGTGTCGGCAGTTCGATTCTGTCCCTGGCCATTTCCAACCTTTCAATATTGCTAACAATTTTCAAACCTCTCCCTTTTCTTACCATGAAAATGTGCCGGTTTTGTGCCAAGTCCGAAGCCAGAACATTGCCAATTGCTTGCTTCAGCTCCTGAGATACGATCCTGGGCTGAGGTTCGCTTTCATTCTTTAGACCCTGATACCTTTCGCCTAGTCTGGCCAGAGCTTGCGCCTTATGCTCCGGCAACAGGTGGGAGTAGCGAAGTGTCATGTTTATTCCCACATGGCCGAGTAGCTCCATCACAGTCACTAGATCGGCGCCTGCCATGATGAGGTGAGAAGCAAAGGTATGCCTTAAGTCGTGG
>JACZXR010000252.1 GCA_022571535.1 Deltaproteobacteria bacterium
TGGAGATGCTTCGCTTGGCTCATCATGACAAACCATGTCATTCTGAGGCTGAAAGCCGAAGAATCTCTCTTCAAATCCGCAGCAAGCTGCGGGGAATTAACCCGTAGAGATTGAAGCGTCGTTTAATTGTGCCTGGTGAATGAAGTGAGGGGAATATCAAAGTTAAGAGTCAGCATGCTTTCTGATCTACTCCTCTCCGAACAAGCCTCGTCTGACCTTCTCGCTCACTGGCACTTCCGGCCCCAGAGCGAAGAGGTCGGGAATCCGGGTCCCATCTTTCGCTATCAACGGAAAGGCCTGCCCGCGACGCGCGTCTGCTTCTGGGCCGGTCTCCAGGAAGAACTTTGTCAACCAATTAGCAACCGTGTGAAGGACTCCGTAATGGCGGTCGTGTTCCGCCGCGTATGCATGTCCGGCGGCATCCCAGTCGTCACGGCTGCTTGCCGTTTTCTAAAATTACACGCGAGATGGTGAAGCGGCTGATTGCGGACAAGGTTCAAGCGGGGTTGTCGTGGTCTACCGTGAAAAACATCATCGTGCCTCTCAGGGAGATCTACAATCACGCGATGGAGGACGGGGTGGTAATTGCGAATCCGGCAGCGAGGGTTGGCAAATTCAATCGGAAACGCAACCAGGAGAAAAAGATTGAACCATTGACCAGAGAGGAGCTGTCAATTCTCCTAGAGACAGTCGAAGATCGGATGCCCCATTATTACCCGCTACTCCTGTGCGCAGCCAGGACGGGCATGAGAGAGGGAGAGCTGATCGGCCTTAAAGGGGGCGACATAGACTTTAACGGGAGGCTCATCGAAGTCCAACGTAACGTCGTCAGGAAAAGGGTCACCACGCCTAAAAACGGCAAGACCCGCCGTGTGGACATGAGCCTTCAGTTGACAAACACGATAGAGAGGCTTCTGGCGAGGCGTAAGGCTGAGGCCCTCAAGAGGGGGATGTCGTTGGATGATGTCATGGAGGATTGGGTGTTCACTACACCTCAAGGGACACAGTTAGATCCCAACAACTTGCGCAAGCGCGTCTTCTATCGCGCTCTGGCGATGGCAGGGTTAAGGCGGGTTCGTTTTCACGATCTCCGCCACACCTACGCGAGTCTGCTTATCCAACAGGGCGAGAGCCTGGCCTACGTCAAAGACCAGCTAGGCCATCACTCCATCCAGATCACGGTGGACACCTACGGCCACCTCGTACCAGGTGGCAACAGGCAAGCTGTAGACAAGCTAGATGATGTTAGAACAGATAGACGGCAAGACATTGGAGAGAGTGGTAGCAGAATGGTAGCAAGACAATGAGGGAGCTAAGTAAGAGGGGGGAGTAAGTGGTTGAAATGATTGGGTGCGGGGGGTGGATTTGAACCACCGACCTCAAGGTTATGAGCCTTGCGAGCTACCGGACTGCTCCACCCCGCGAAGTCTTTTTATATTGTGCAGGGAACGAAGTCAAGTTACATTAGAGACATGAACCGGGAGAGATCCTCACCTCTGATAACGGTTGACATCATCATCGAGATCGATCAGCGCGGCATCGTCTTGATTGAAAGGAAAAACCCGCCTCATGGATGGGCCCTGCCCGGAGGCTTCGTTGATTACGGGGAGAGCCTTGAAGAAGCTGTTCAAAGAGAGGCTAAAGAGGAAACGACCCTGGATGTCCAACTGATCGAGCAGCTTCACACCTATTCGGACCCCCGACGCGATCCTCGCCACCACACCATTTCCACTGTTTTTATTGCCAGGGCAATCGGAGATCCCAGAGGAGGCGATGACGCTAAAAGGGCCCAGGTCTTTACGGAATCGAACCTGCCGTCTCCCCTTGTCTTTGATCATCCGCAGATCCTCCGGGACTATTTTGCCTACGTCAAAACAGGAAAAAGACCCAGGGTCTCCTAAACTAGTTTTCTGATTGCTGCCTCGATACGGTCACACCCCTTTTCGATCTCCTCCAATGAGGTCGCGTAAGTCAACCGAATATTCTCCGCTGCGCCAAAATCCTCGCCCGGGACCACGACCACCTGGGCCTCCTCAAGGAAAAACTCGGCCAGGTCACAGGCAGACCCTAGCCTCTTCCCTCGACCCTTTTTTCCCAGCAGTGAGCGGACACTGGGAAAAGCATAAAAGGCCCCTTCGGGCATAGTGCACTGCACTCCCTCCATGGCGTTCAAACGCTTAACGATCGTATTCCTTCTCCTCTGAAACTCCCGCACCATCACTCCCACCTCATCCTGATTTCCGAGTAGCGCCTCAACGGCCGCTACTTGAGCAATCGAATTGGGGTTCGAAGTGCTCTGGCTTTGAATCTTAGCCGCGGCTGCGATCACAGGAGCTGGTCCGGTTGCGAAACCGATGCGCCAGCCAGTCATCGCATAGGTCTTGGATAGAGAGTTGATGATGATGGTCCGCTCTCGCAATCTTGGATTGAGGGCCACAATGCTATGAAAGCGAAAATCATCGTAAATGATTTTCTCGTAGACGTCGTCGGAGATGATGAGACATTCATGCCGCTCCAAGACCCGGGACAGGGCACTCAGGTCGTCTCGATCATACGCCGCACCGGTTGGGTTATTGGGACTGTTTAGAACAAACGCGCGCGTGCGGGGATTCAAGGCTGCTCGCAACTCCTCTGGGGTTATGCGATACCCGTTCTCTCTCTTTGTTTGTACAATTCGCGGAAGCCCTCCCGACAGGAGGATCATATCCGGATAACTGACCCAATAGGGAGCTGGTATGATGACCTCATCGCCTTCATCAAGGATGGCTTGAAAAAGATTGTAGAGAGCGTGTTTCCCGCCGCAACTCACAAGAACCTCATCCCTATCGTAGCGCAGACCATAGTCTCGCTGGTATTTCTCTACGATGGCCTCCCGTAACGATACTATGCCCCTCACGTCAGTGTACTTGGTCATCCCTCTCTTGAGTGCCTCAACCGCCGCTTCTTTAATCCGGTCGGAGGTATCAAAGTCGGGCTCACCCGCGGTGAAGTTAATTACATCCAACCCTTGGGCGCGTAGCTCCAGGGTCTTGGCCGCCAGGGCCAACGTAATCGACGGTTTGATGGCCTTGATCCTCCCGCTGAGCTTCATAGGCTTTAAATCAAGTTATATCGACCACGGGGTTTGAACCCCGTGGTCGACCAAAGGGAAGAGCTACCGCTTCTCCCCTTTGGAAACCCCATCGGTTTTGTGCCCGCGGCAAGCCGCGGGGTTACCCAATAATCTCTTGTCCTCTAGGCCTTAAACTTCTGCAGCAGCCTCTGGAGTACGCTTTTAGGGACCAGGCCGGAAACATCTCCTTGAAGGCTGACGACTTCCTTTACGAGACGCGAGCTGATGTAAAAATACGACTCTCCGGTCATCAAGAACAGAGTCTCGATTTCCGGCTTGAGTCCTCGGTTCATCATTGCCATCTGGAACTCATACTCGAAGTCGGAGACCGCCCTTAACCCTCGGATAATAACCTTGGCACCGACCCCATCCGCGTAGTCCACCAAAAGTCCACTGAAGCTGTCCACCTTGATACGGGCGCCATGCCCGCTAAAGACATCTCTGATCATCTCCAGACGCTCTTTGGTGGTAAACAGGGATCCCCCCTTGTCACCATTCGTTGAAATGGCAATGGTGACCCTATCAAAGATACGAAGCGAGCGATCGACGATGTCGATGTGTCCATTAGTGATCGGATCGAATGAACCAGGATAAACCGCTACTCTAGTTCGCTCCATGTTTTCCCCTTGCCGTGCTTAAGAAGCCGGATTTGCGGATAACCAAAAAAAGAGAGGAAGGTGCTCCCGTATCGGCGCTGGTCGTGAAGATTGAGAGGGCCGTAACTCTTTTCGACTTCTTCTTTTCCACTATGCTCCGCCACCAGAACTCCCGCCTCCCGGAGTACTCCTTCTCGAGCAATAGCCCCCAGGACTCGTCCAACCAAGCCTTTCTCGTAAGGTGGATCAACGAAGATGAGGTCAAAATTCTCTCCTCTACGAGCCAATAGATGTAGTGCCCTTTGGACCGGTACTATCCATACCCTCGACTGTTTGGAAAAACCCAGGGCCGCGAGATTTTTATGAATTGTTTTTCCTGCCTCTCGAGACGCATCCACAAGAGTGGCCTCTTGTGCCCCCCGACTCAGCGCCTCAAGGGTCAGGTTGGCTGTGCCCGCAAAGAGGTCCAGCACCCTTAAGCCTGAAAGGTCATGGGGAAGGATATTGAAAAGGGCCTCTTTGACCCGGTCGGCCGTGGGACGAAGAGAATGGCCTCTTGAGGATCTTAAGCGGTGCCCCTTCGCTGTTCCTGCAATCACCCGCATATTCTATTATACTTCGCAGGCGGCAAAACCTGGAATTCCTTATTCCGTAAACGGCAGCTCTCCGTCTGTCAACGCCGATCCAATTTTGTTCACGGATAAGGAACCATGCAAAAGGAGGTCCGGAGTGAAATGTGATTTACGAGATTTTGGCCCTCCATCTTCTTTTCGGATCG
>JACZXR010000253.1 GCA_022571535.1 Deltaproteobacteria bacterium
AGGAGGCCTTATACTGAGGATAGGCTGAATTTATTGCCTTTTTTAATCATTGTCAAACACAGCGGGTCTCTACGACGCCGCTGTATGCTTACTCGCCATGTAAGAGCGCCAGGATGCAATTCATGAGACGTCATTTAAGCGGCACTTCCTCAGAGGAGCTAAAGTGTCAATTCTAATTGGGCTCAGACCCGTTCTGGGCCTGGGTTTGCTCAGTTTTAGACCCCCAGGACTCAATTAATGAGCTATTGAATTGAGTCTTATGGGCTGTTGTAGAAAAAACGGCGGCCCGATATGGACCGCCGCTTCCCAGACTTCTAGGACTCTGGCTGGTCAGGTATCTATCCTCCGGCCGCCGCTCGCCCCCTCTCAATGTCCAAAGGACCAAAGACCCAATCTGGGACGACTAGCGCCCGCAGCGAAAGCTAAGGGTGAGGCTCTCAAACGAATACCAATCGAACGCAAGCAGATCACGGTGTTGTTCGCTGATCTGAAGGGGTCGATGGAGTTGCTTTCCGAGCGAGACCCTGAGGAGGCGCTGAAGATCCTTGACCCGGTCCTCGATCACATGATGGGAAGAGTTTAACGAGTCGCTGAGTCTGAATGAAAACCTCAAAAGAGAGCATTTTTGTATATTAGTGACGCTAATTGGCATCTACTTGGACTTGAGTGAGGACTCAAGTAACTGAATTTTCTTGTATTCCTGTTTCTCCGACATTGGCACGATTTTAGCTGAAAAAAACCCTAGTAAGTCAAGTTCCTGAATCTTTATTTTCTAATACAGTCTCTCTATGGCTTGATTGCACCGAGAGGCTAGAAAGGAAGGCCTCTTCTATGAAGTTTTCGATAGAGGACGACAACAACGGGTCCATTGGTGCCTTAGGCAATAACCTAACAGGGCTTAAAAAAACCCTCCAAAGCAACTTCGAAAGGATGGAAGCACTTCTTTTGGAAGCAAGGTCAACCGCCTCCCGCGAAGCACAGCAGTATGAGGAACTCAGGCAAATGGAGGAGGCGAAGGATGGCATGATGGAGGTTCAGCTCCTGGAAAAGGAGGAGAACCTCCGGTCGAAAGAGTCTGCTATCAGGCATCTGGAGGAGAGCCTCACTGCCAAGATCCAGGAGCTGGAGCACCAACTCACAGAAAAAGAGAATCTCACAGGCCTTTTAGAGCAGCGCACCGCCGAGATTGGGAACCTCAGGTCTGAGACGGAGGCGAGGGCTGTCATGTTGGAGGCTCAGCTCCTGGAAAAGGAGGAGAACCTCCGCATGAAAGAGTCCGCTAACAGTCAACTGGAGGAGAGCCTCACTGCCAAGATCCAAGAGATGGAGCACCAACTCACAGAAAAAGAGGATCTTATGTTCTTGCCTCGTACCAAATGGGGGACATTATAGGGTTCCTAGCCGGACACCGCTAAGCGCAAAAATGCGGTCATAAAAGCTTACTATTGCCTATAGAAAATGGCCCATCATTGACAAATTTCAGGAACATATAAAAAGAGAAAGGTTCTTCAACGACTGCATGGAGAGCAAGGGATATACACAATACCGTGCCCACGAATTGTTTCCTCGCCTCGAGGCTATCTCCCAAACACTTATCCTATCTTTTCCAATACGGATCGACAGCCCGCCCTCTCCGCTGAGAGTTTCGCCATAAATTCAGCCTGGCTGATTGGCCCTGACATCTCCGGCCCCAGGGCTAAAACAAAAAAAACCAGCCCACCTTCACGAAAAATTGCAAGAGCGTCTGCCTCCAAATTGTCCATCTTCCCCACTCTATTTGGCCTCATATCTCACTAAAAGTCTTATCAATGCTGAAGGAGGCTTATTTAGCTGTTAGCTTGGGCTTTTATTAAATGCTGGAACCTATGTCAAGAGGCTGGATAGAGCCCTAACTAAGATGATTACATCTATCACTGCTCCGCGAGAATGGCGCGGAAATTTGTGGGTAGCCGATCCCTTCTAACAGTGAGATAATAAGCCATGACCCTGCATCAGCTTGAGATATGGATAGCCGTTGCAAAACACCAAAGTATCTCAAAGGCGGCGGACGAACTCCACATCAGGCAGCCTTCGGTCTCTATTCAAGTCAAGCGCTTGGAGAAAGAGTATGGACTAAAACTCTACAAGTTTACCGCCGGTCGAGGGATGGAGCTTACGCCGGCAGGGACGCTTTTACTTAAACATGCCAAAGTGATCCTATTGCAGGTCAAAATCATTGAGAACAAATTAAAAAGCAGCCGAAGGCGAAGAGGTAGGCGTAGGTAAAGAGCCAGCAAATAATTACCTCTGCCATTTTGCCTAGCTCATCTTCTGTAACATAGCTTAATACACGGCCTTATCAGCCGATAGCTTCTCCATAAACTCAGCCTCGGTGATTAGACCCTTTTCGATGAGGAGTTTGGTCTGCGCGTCTGCTGTTGCCAGGCTGGATACCAGTAACTCCTGCATTGTCACCACGCCCTGCTCGTCTACTGTTCCCATGTGTATCTCTTACTACGGGGAGCGATAAATAGTTTACATTTTACATTACTGTGTATTGTACGTGTGACTCCTTGAAGTATTTTTTGACGATGTGAGGTTGTCGTTGACGACTGTGGAGATAGCCTCGTACGTTAGATACCAGCTCATCTTGGTTACGTGCACGTTGGCGCCCTACGGCATTGCTTTTTATGTCCTGGTTCAGCATCTCGTCCGGATTGAGCTCCGGACTGTAGCTCGGAAGAAAGAAAAGGCGAATGCGATGGGATTCTTTCTTCAACCATACTTTGGCCTTTTTCGACCGATGAACGGGATGTCCGTCTACAATCAGAAAAGCCTTCCGTTTGGTCTGGCGAACCAGACGCTTGAGGAAGTCCAGGAACACATCCACCCGAAACCGCTTCTTGAAGACCATAAAGTTGAGCCGTCCCCGGTTGGTGATCGCAGAGATCATGTTACAGCCAAAGCGTTGTCCTGTTCCGGGGATCACCGGTGTCTGACCGCGACGCCCATACGATCGTCCAGCGGCATGATCGGAGCGCAGTCCCATCTCATCACCCCAGTAAATCTCGGCACCTTCGCGCTTTGCCTGCCTGCGGATCGCCGGATACTTCTGTTCAAGCCAATGGCGCACTTGCTCCGGGCTTTTCTCGAATGCTCGGCGTACTGGCTTCTGGGGTGTAAAACCCCAACGCGCCAGATAGCGACCGACCGTCCAGATCGAGAGCCGAATGCCAAATCTCCGCTCGATCAGCTGCCCCACCGCTTCCCGTGTCCAAAGGTAAAATGGCAGTTTCAGTTGCTCCGGGCAATGGTCCACAATCGCTTTGGTAATCTGTACCGCCTGGCGGGGAAAAAGTGCTCCACCTTTGGGACGGCCTTTTGGTTTGGCTCTAAGCGCCTTTGCACCTCCTTCCCTGTGCGCCTTCACCCACTTACCAACTGCCTGGCGTGTAATACCCAATATCTTTGCGACTTCAACCTGTTTCTTGCCGTCACGAACTGCCTTGATCGCCTTGCACCGAAGATCTTCTTGCGACGCAGCAGGAAGCGAACGAGCATCTCGAATCTTCATGCCTGTATTATATGTGATTGATTATCATATTGCAAACTATTTTATGCACTGATTAGTAAGACCCGACCCGCAGGATGTTGTTTTTCAGAAGAGAAGACCGGACGGTTTTATTGGAACCGATTTTGACTCTGTGCTGAGGAGCAAATCCATCCGAACGATTGTGATCGGTGGAGTGGCTACTGAGGGAGGGGTTGAGGGCACCGCCAGGACAGGGCGCAACCTGGGATATGATATCGTCGTGCTTCGGGACTGCGTCGGGTCCAGAAGCCGCGAGTTGCACGAACTGGCCTTGAAGCTTATCGAGGGGACCTTTTTTGACCTCTCCACATCAGGTGAGGTCGCAGAGATATGGCGACGAGGCAAATAAGCCCGGCGAGGCCGGAGTGGCAGAGGTTGGAGCGGAAAAGGTGTCAGGAACCATTTTAGCTGGGCGCGGCAAGGTGCCGAGATAATTTTTCGCATTGATAAGGTTTGCGATCTTTCAGCTGTGGTTCACGCTCTTACCGTGGCGTGGAGAAGTGACTGAAACCAAGGAGGCTTAAAGATGTTTGAAGATTATGTGCCGAAGCGTAGGATTGGCACTCTCTGTCCCTTGGCCGTGATCGATAACCACGCCTATGAATTTTACCAGCTAGTTCCCGCCGATGTTATGTTGGTCATGGTGCCGTTGGGTCTCCAACAGTTCACGGCGCAAGACGTTGAGCGTGTCTTTGAACCCATTGACGAGCGGCTCGAGCTGTTAATGGAGCGCGGCATCGACATTGTGCTGCAGGCGGGCGTGCCTTTGCCGATTCTGATCGGTTCGGAAGCCCTGGCGCGTTTGCTGGACCATATAGAACGAAAAACAGGCTTGCCAGCCACATCGACCGTACTCAGCGTGGTCGCCGCCACTAAGCGCCTGGGCTTGAAAAAGATCGCAGCCGCCAACAAAT
>JACZXR010000009.1 GCA_022571535.1 Deltaproteobacteria bacterium
GGTCGCTATTTTGATCTTTACCGAGGTAACGCGCTGATCCGCGCTTAGGAGACTGGATATCGGGCCAGCGCCTCCCATCCTGGCCCGTCAGGACGCTTTTAAGTATCTATGGCAAGCTGCTGGGCAAGGCCGACGAATCGCGGTTCGTAGTTGAACAATCCGTCAGCGTCTTCTTACCCTATTAACCAGGTTGGTTGGGCTCGCCACGGATGAATATCGACTGATCTATGAGCTAAGGTCTGATGATCAAATTTGGGTGCCGATACCAAAGGTATCCGGCCATTGCCGTAGCGCCCAGCAGATTGCCAAGCAGGATTACCGGCCAGGTAAGCGCATGAAGTAATGGCTCCGCAAACACGAAGGCCGCCCCGACAAAACCGAACCCTAAGACGACGAACAGCAAGAGAATACCAAAGCCAAGGTTCGGATTATGCTCTGCCAATCCAAGAAGCCGTGAGGCAACGCCGCCAATCACGGCAAGGGCAAGGCCATGAACCCACGTGTACATTAATGTCATTTCCAGGGAGAACGATACGCTTTCCATCGATGAAAGTGGCTCTCCTCGACCAAAGAGAGCAACTCCGAGCAGGGAGGGTGTATACAGGGGCCGCCCGTTGATAGTGTCCAGGATAAGCACCCAAATAGCAATCGTTGCTGCACCAATAATGCCTGCGATAATCCCCTCAACATAGAGCTTGGAGTTCTCCGACGTGTAGCTCTCTGTTAGAGGCAAGCTAGACGTGCCAAATTGTGGTGTCATAGTTTACTCCTTTTGTGATTGATCTAACCGAATTGGGACCATCCGCTTCTACTAGCAGTCAAACAAACACTTGACCTGAGACGCTCCTCCAGCTTCATATCCTTCCAACGAAGCAACCCTTGGCGAATGTATCCGGGGTTAAATCCCAAAATTTCGCAGATATTTTCAAATGAAAAAAACCTATCATCGTTCTTTTCCAGGATCCAATCCTCCGCCTCACGAAACAAAGCTGCTCTCTTTTTGTCTCGTGTAAACGTGTAGTGCTGAAAACACGAAATGGCATCTTCAAACACAGCTGACATGAGCTTCTTCTCAGGCTCCAGGCACGTCTCCTTGCGAAAGACCTCAAAGTATTCATCTTGAACTAGCGTATCAGGCTGAAAAAGAGCGGCAAAAGTTTCCTCTACACTCGGAACAGCCCCATTGCGCACAGAAACCTCTTTCTTATCCGTGAAATGATCCACTTTCCTCCTCGGAATCCCTCTCAGTTTGCCATTCGGCGCTTTTGCACGAGCAGTTTTTCAAATTCACAGCCGGTGCGGCTCTCAATGGCCTGCTAGCTTTGGCGCTCCCACCCCTTCGAATTCATACATACCCGGAAGAGTTCTCGATCCACCCTCTGGACTTCCCTCGGACGGCCGAACTCCTCGTACCTAACCTCTTTGACGGTTGCCTCTTGGAGACATTGGTACCGACCCTGGGCCAGATCCAATCGGGTAGCTCCAGGTCGGCTCCATTGGCTACAGCCCCAAAATAGGAGGAGTCCAATGAACGGAACAATTAAAAAATATCCAGCCGCGGTCAAATTCCTATTTACCCTCTTGATGTTTCTATGGCTTTAACAACTCCTGTCCGAAAAAAGTTCCGGCAATAATCCATTTGAAGGGCAGAGGTCCTCCACAGAGTCGGGAACTTTTTCCTGATCCCTTATTGTTCAGAATATAGAGGCCAATGATAAGCCTGACAGGATGTTAAAAAAATGAAAAACAAAAGCGCACCGTTAGCAATTGTGCTCCTGACAATGGTTTTGGGGATTAGCCCTGTCCCGGTAAGGGCCTGTGAAAAACCCGTCCATGAAGACATCCAACACACAGTCTATGACCCCACGGACGATACCCATTTCAGACAGACAGCGTTTTAAGGGAGAGTGCAAACCATGAAAGATAAGAAAAAGATCTACTATGTAATTCTGGGTCTCACACTTCTCTGGCTCTCCGGTGGATCTCTCCATGCTGAGCCGATGCGAACCACAGAGAACCTTCGCGGGGAGATAGTAATGCTCCCCTCCTCGGCACCAGAGCCAGGTCAATTTATCCTGGTTTCATTTGTTATGGTAGCCCCTGAAGCAGAAGTCATAGCATCAGTGGCTACATATGATGATCCTCAAACAAGGCGGTCAATCGATTATTTGGAGCTTTATGATGAAGCAGGGAGTCTTCTGTTGGTCAGCTGGGTTGACAGCTTCGGCATCCGCAGGACTGCCATGGACCGCGGACTTCTTCAAGAGGAGGCTTCCAGGCTCGAAGGAGTTCTTGTCCTTCTTCAAGAAGGGACCCCGGCATGAAGATAGAAGATCCGGGGATATGGTTCTAACTGAAGACAGGTCGGGTTTGGCTGCTTAGACGAAAGTAGAGTTATTAAAACGATCAGATTGAAGAGGGCTTCTCATGGACCCGCTTATTTTCGTTTCTATCATAGCATCGCTCATTGTTTTCCTCATGGCATGGAATCTTTACGACTCCTGACAAGAGGGACAGAGACCGTACGAGAAGGAAAGACCTCAGCAAACCAGAATGGTAGAACACCGATATTCACAACAACGGATAATAAGGGTGATAAAGATATATTTTGCCATGTCGGGAACTTTATCCTGGGCACTTCTTGTTTAGCAAGACAAAGGCCATGGAGGCCAAACTCCTTAACGAGATCAGAGGGAATGGCCTGATCCTTCTCAAAGGGAGGTCAGGTTTTGCCATGGAGGAGTTGAAGGAGGAGACATTTTTATGGACCCGTTTGTTGTCCATTCGATCATAGCATCGTTCATTGTATTTCTCATGGTGTGGCTCTTTTATACTTCTTAACAGGAGCCATAGAGATTGTGTGAGAAGGAAGCAACTTTACAAATCAGTGAGGAATGAAACCGAAAACCAGAATAAAGGACACCATCGAAAAGGAGGTTAACCGTTGTGATTAAGTCGTTCAGCTTTCGAAGAGCATTGATAGCAGGTTTTCTAGGAACAGTGGCCATGACTATTCTGATGTATGCCTGGCCTCTGATAGGCCTTCCCCGCATGGACATCATGGCTGCACTGGGAGGGGTGTTTCCCTTCGATATATCACCCTACGTCCTGGGTTTACTGATCCATCTCGGTATAGGGACCTCGATGGGGCTGATCTATGCCCTGTTTTTTGATTCTCGGCTACCCGGTCCGGGTTGGCTACGTGGCGCCCTGTTTTCCTTTCTGCCCTGGATTTTTGCCATAACTCTGCTCGGTCCTGGCCTTCAAGTGGCCAGTGAATTCTTAAAGGGGAAAGAGGCCATTGCGGCTAACCCGTGCTCACTATCCCAGCCCTGTCAAGTTCGACCGGCGAATCCTTGTGCGCTGAACCAACCCCAATCCAACCCATGCGCAGTCAAGGGTGGCAATCCATGTGGAGTCAGTGTCAATCCTTGCGCTGTGGCGAACCCCTGTGCAGCGGGCACGGCACCCTCAGGGACGCCTTCCCCGCAAGTTATGAGTTTAATCGTCCATCTGCTCTTTGGAGGAGTTCTGGGTGCCGCCTATAGGCCTCAGGTAACTTAGGGTAAGGTGAAATCCGCATTGCTTGCACAGGTCCAGCGACTCCGATATACACTTGGTGAGAGTAAAAATTTGTTCGGGAAATGCACTGACGCCCCTCTCTTCTCCTAGCTTTAGGTGGGTCTCAGCAGCGTTTATATGATGGGGATATGAGCGACTAGTCAAAGGAGAATACAAGAGCTGGAGGGAAAAACCTGCCTACTGCGAAGAAAAGTGTTGTGGACATTGATGCTGTTTCTTTTGTCCACGGTCCCGGTCTGGGCGGATTCTCACGTCACGAGAGAAAACGGAGTAGTGATAGTCACTCTAACCCAGACCCCCTGCCTGTTTGTTGAGTCAGTTGACAATCCCAAGCACTACCGTTCCAAAAAATCTGCGGACTGTATTGCCATCAATAAACAGACCGCAGGTCAGCGGCAATTCAATCCTCTTCACCTACCGCCCGGGAAAGTGACCTTCCGAGTCGCAAATGACAATGTCCCCTATGAGCTGGGCTTCTGGGTCCGGGGACAGGGCCTTGGACGCGTCAGCCTGCCCTCGGTGTCGGGCAGTGGGCTTATGCCTGGTCAGACCAAAGAATACGCCATCACCCTAAAAAAAGGGAAAAACTGGTATAGCTGCCCGCTGAATCCTACGCCCAACTATACTCTCATCGTCGAATAGTGCGTCGTTCCTCCAAGCACCCTGCAGGATTTGGAGGATCTCTACCCCCCTTTAAAATCCTTCCACACATTTCACCATACACGGAACTTTTGCCACCCCATAAGAGTTTGCCTTGCAGGGAAGGTTTTCCCCTGTGTTGTGACTAGTAGTTTGCAGTCCCCGTCCTACAGGTTAAAATATTTTGATAAAGAGCGTTCACCCTGAAAGGATTGAAATTTAGGCGATCACTCTCTGTGAGAGCCTTTAATTCACCAGAAATTAGAAAGGAGATTTCTATGAGAGAGCAGAGGCAAGCATCCATCAAAGGAAAAAGCCGCAGCAATGGTCAGAGATTAGATTTTGAAGAGGTGGTACTCCACCGCTATGAAAGGGCCGCCAAGGAAGCCGAAGTCGGCTTATGCGTTCCCGCCAACTATGACTCATCTCTCCTGAAAGTCATTCCTGAGGAGATCATTCAAAAGGACTATGGCTGTGGGAATCCTTCTCAATACGTGAGGGAAGGGGAGACTGTTCTTGATCTTGGCTCGGGGAGCGGGAAGGCCTGTTACATCATCTCACAGGTTGTGGGCCCGAGGGGCAGGGTCATCGGCGTGGACTTTAATGGAGAGATGCTTGCCCTGGCCCGCAAGTATCAAGACCTCGTAGGCGACAAACTGGGATATCACAATGTGGAGTTTCGCCGTGGTAGAATTCAGAACCTCAGGATCGGCTCAGACCTCCTCGATCAACATCTGGCGTCTAACCCTGTCCGTTCTGCATCCGACCTGCTTAGGCTGCACGAATTCGAAAGGAAAATCTCGGACGAGAACCCCATGATTCCGGATGATTCTATTGACGTCATTGTCTCTAACTGTGTGCTCAATCTGGTCCGGCCTGAAGATAAGAAAGAGATGTTTTCTGAAATGTATCGTGTGGTCAAAAGAGGGGGAAGAGTCATCATATCGGACATCGTCAGCGATGAACCTGTACCGGAGCACCTGAAAAGCGATCCCGATCTGTGGAGCGGGTGCGTCTCTGGCGCCCTTCAGGAGGAGGAGTTTCTCTACTCCTTCGAGAAGGCCGGGTTTTATGGAATTCATGTCGAGGAGATGAGATCAGAACCTTATCAGACGGTGGAGGGCATTGAATTCCGCTCTGTAACCATATCTGCATATAAAGGGAAAGAGGGGCCCTGCATGGAGAGAAACCAATCGGTGATCTACCGCGGCCCGTGGAAGCAGGTTATGGATGACGACAACCATGTCCTCCCCCGTGGGGTTCGGATCGCCGTTTGCGAGAAGACCTTCCAGATCTACTCCAAGCCGCCCTACCAGGATCAGTTTATCCAAATCCTGCCCAGGGAAGAGATCTCACTAGAGAAGGCCGCACTATTCGACTGTGCCCGGACGGACAGACGCCACCCACGCGAGACCAAAGGAATGGATTACAAGGAGACACAGAGTTCTCCCAGCGCCTGCGGCCCCGCAAGCAACTGCTGCCCATAGAGAGAGAAGGACCCACGTGCGGTGTTTTGTCCGGAAGATAAAGCAGAACGGAGACGGCTTTCGTAAGCGCATGATTGATGTCCTGCAATTAACACGGGAGATATCACAGGCGCTGCACCGGAACTCACCCCGTACTTTCATTGTCTCCCCGTAAGAAGCAAGCAGGAAAGGGGGGGCTTTCTGCCAACACCGTCCAGTGCCAACTGATCCATCTGGGAAACCGCTGCTGGCCGCCAGGGGTAGGGAGTAGTTGTGTAGAAACCTTCATCTCCTAGGCGAAAACTCTATGCACCTTTTGGTAATCCTAATCATTGGAGCAACTATATTTGTCGCGTATGCTAACGGGGCGAACGACAACTTTTTAAGGGGTAGCCACCCTCTTTGGGATCGGTGCAGTCAGCGGCAAAGCCCGATGGGGTGTCGTTCGAAGTATCGTCCTGGCCTGGGTGTTGACCCTCCCTGTCGCGGCACTGCTGGCAGGGGGAGTATTCGCGGTGTTGCAAGATCTCGTCTGTAAAAGATGACTCGGGCGGAAAGTGCAAATGGAACTGATTAAAAAAATGGCGACTTCTGTCAAGGCACATCTTGGAACAATTAGGTTTGACCGCAATGAACTTTCGGGCGCGTTTGGGGATATCGGTACGGACTTGCCCCTGATCATCGGGATGATCGTCGCCGCTGGCCTTGATAGTGCTAGTGTCTTGATTATGTTTGGCGTGATGCAGCTCCTCACCGGTTTCGTCTATAGAATTCCCATGCCCGTACAGCCACTGAAGGCTATGGCGGCGATTGTGATTTCGCAGAATTTGCCTGGAAATATTCTTTACGGCGGTGGGTTAGCTATAGGAATAACAATGTTGTTGTTGACAGTGACGGGGTCAATTGATTGGCTAGGTCGAGTAATTCCCAAAAGCGTTATTCGAGGGATTCAGTTTGGGTTAGGACTCAAACTCGCGTCAATTGCACTGAAGAATTACCTGCCGGCGGATAGCATCCCTGGTTACTGGTTGGCAGCAATTGGATTCGTGTTAACTATCTTCCTGATTGGTAATCGGAGGTATCCTCCAGCCATATTTGTCATTATACTGGGCATGGTTTATGCGTTTTTCTTCAAATTGGATGCAATAACAGTAGTTAAAAGTATAGGATTTAGCCTGCCGAATTTTTATATGCCCACGTTACCGGATATTCTTACCGGGTTTGTTGTACTAGCACTTCCACAGATTCCACTCTCTCTTGGCAACTCGATATTTGCGACAAGGCAGATGACCCAGGACTTGTTTCCGGATCAAGCTATTTCTGTGCGCAAAATAAGCTTCACCTATTCGCTGATTAATCTTATCAACCCCTTCCTAAGCGGCATTCCTATCTGTCATGGCTCGGGTGGAATGGCGGGACATTATGCTTTCGGCGCTCGGACGGGGGGATCTGTCGTCATTTATGGTTTGCTTTACCTATTGCTAGGTTTCTTTTTCAGCGGAGGCTTTGGAAAAGTTATTCAGGTTTTTCCGTTACCTATTTTGGGAGTCATTCTTCTTTTCGAAGGCCTAACTTTGATGATGTTAATACGGGATGTCTCCGACTCCAAGGCGGATTTCTCCATTGTTTTATTGGTAGGACTGATGGCCAGCGGCCTGCCGTATGGTTTTGTTATTGGGCTGATTGTCGGGACACTGTTGGCTTACCTGTCGCGAACGCGACTCACCGGATTAGCAAAGTGAAGGAATCGCAGCAAAGAACTTTGCACCTTCGCCTGACACGGGTATTGCAGATCACTTGCTTCGCCTAATCGCATCGTACTTCGTAAAGTCTGAAAACGCTCAGAAAATCCTGGGAGCAACCCTTTAAGTTCCGGAGGCTTGCAATGCCACCTACGAACAGAGAGATCCTAACGTCGATACGTCACATGATGCTCGTAGACGACCCGTACGATCAGCAGCTCATCGAGAACTGCCATCCCCCGAATTGGACCAATCCTACACCCGCAGGCAAGTATAACCTGGTTGTTGTCGGGGCCGGCACGGCTGGACTGGTCAGCGCTGCAGGGGCGGCCGGGCTGGGCGCCAAGGTTGCTCTCGTTGAACGGACCCTGTTAGGTGGCGACTGCTTGAATGTGGGCTGTGTCCCTTCGAAAGGAATAATCCGGGCCTCGCGAGCTGTTTTTGACGCCCGTAACGGACACACGTTTGGAGTTTACATCAGCTCTTCACCGACCATGAATTTTGCCGAAGCCATGGAGCGCATGCGCCGGCTGCGGGCCGACATAAGCACGAACGACTCCGCCCAGAGGTTCAGGGATCTCGGCATTTCCATCTATCTAGGGAATGCGAAGTTTGTTGGCCCCTCGACCGTGGAGGTCGATGGTACCCGGCTAAATTTTGACCGTGCTGTAATCGCCACTGGGGCAGCCCCCTCGGAGCCAGCCATCCCTGGGCTGGAAGAGACTGACTACTTTACCAACGAGACCATCTTTACCTTGACCGAACTTCCCCGCCGGATGGCAGTCGTCGGGGCAGGTCCCATCGGCTGCGAGCTGGCCCAATCGTTCCAACGCTTCGGAAGCCAGGTTACTCTGCTGACTCATGGCACATCGATCCTACCCAAGGAGGACGCCGATGCCGCCGAGATCGTTCGGAGACAGATGGAGCGTGAGCAGATGCGTATTCTCTACAGGACTGAACCACTACGAGCGGAAAAGAGAGGGGTAGAGAAGGTCCTGCACCTCTCGTGCGATGGGCGGGAACAGGAGTTGGTCTGCGATGCCATCCTTGTCGGCATCGGCCGCAGGCCCAACGTGGAAGGGCTGGGACTGGAGGCAGCGGGCGTGAGTGTTTCTCGGCATGGCGTGGAGGTAGATGACCGGCTGCGGACGACAAACCCCCGCATTTATGCCGCCGGCGATATCTGCTCCCGCTACAAGTTTACCCATGCCGCTGACGCCATGGCGCGTATCGTCCTCGCAAACGCACTATTCTTCGGGCGACGCAGAGCGAGTGCCCTGACCCTCCCTTGGTGTACTTACACCGACCCGGAAATCGCTCACGTGGGGTACTACGAGGCCGATGCGCGCGCGGCTGGATTCGAGGTGGCAACCATCACAGAGAAACTCCGACATAATGACCGTGCCATCTTGGATGGTGAGGATGAAGGATTCGCGCGCATCCACTACAACAGGAAAAACGGCAAAATCCTCGGTGGAACAATCATAGCCCGCCATGCCGGAGAAATGATCAGCGAGCTGACTCTGGCCATAACCACGGGGCAAAAAGTGAGCGTTCTGGCATCCACCATTCACCCCTATCCCACCCAGGCTGAAGCACTGAAAAGGATTGGCGACGACTACATGCGGCAGAGACTGACGCCCACGTTAAAGAAGATATTCGAGCGGTGGTTCGTATGGAGAAGATAGGGAGATGACGGCAGCCAGAAAAAAGATACTGATCTTTTTGGGACTCCTAGTGCTTATCGGGTTGGCCTACTGGCAACGCAGTCACATAGGGATCGACCTACTAGTGCAGCAGATCAGGACCCTGGGTCCATGGGGACCGGCGGCTTATATCTTCCTCTATCTAATTGCCCCATCCCTTTTTATCCCTGGTTCGGCCATCACCCTGGCAGGAGGCGCTCTCTTTGGACCGTTCTGGGGGACCCTCTACACAATCTTCGGGGCTACCGGCGGCGCCTCTCTCGCCTTCCTTATCGGGCGCTACCTGGCCGGAGATTGGGTCGAGAAAAAATCCAAGGGAATGATGAAACGGCTGAAGGATGGCGTAGAGCAGGAAGGATGGCGCTTTGTTGCCTTCACCCGATTGGTCCCGCTGTTCCCTTTCAACGTTTTGAACTACGCCTTCGGTCTGACCAAGATCCGGTTCTTCCACTACGTGGTCGCCTCCTTCTTCTGCATGCTTCCAGGCGCCGCGGCTTACACCTTTATCGGCTATACTGGACGTGAGGCGGCCCTGGGTGGAAAAGGATTGGTAATCAAAATCGCTGCTGCAGCTGGCCTACTTCTTTTCGTATCCATGCTTCCCAGACTCATCAAGGCCATAAAAGGGGACAGAAAATAGGCCCCCGCGAGAGTAGGTCCGCACTAAACCCTAAGCTCATATGGTTGAGTCCCCCCCCATGAAGGGCAGGCTGGCGAGTGGGCAAGGAGAAGAGCTGGTCGCCTGATGGAGGCTGAGTCAAGCCATAAAGGTTCAATGCTTCGGATCTCTGTTATCATTCCAGCGTTAAACGAAGAGAGCATCATTTTCTCCACCCTAGAGGCCCTCGGGCCGGTAGAGCCGGAGGAGGTCATTGTAGTGGATGGCGGAAGCACGGATCAGACCCGGGAGATAGTGGCATGTACGGATGCAACGCTAGTCTCTTCCACATGCGGTCGAGCGGAGCAAATGAATCATGGGGCCAGGCTGGCCCGCGGAGATGTTTTCCTTTTCCTCCACGCAGATACCCGGCTCCCCCCCTCCGCCATAAGAGATATCCGGTCCGCTCTGGAGGACCCGCGCTGGGTAGGAGGACGCTTTGATGTTAGGCTGGAGGGCAATCATAGGATCTTTGGGCTAATTGGTGCCCTGATCAATCTCCGCTCCCGCTTGACCAAAGTAGCCACAGGAGATCAAGCGATTTTTGTCCGCCGAGAGATCTTTGAAGAGATTGGAGGGTTCCCGAACCTCCCTTTAATCGAAGACATCGCCTTCTCCCGGTCCCTTAAAAAAAAGGGCAAGGTGGCCTGTCTCAAGAGTCAAGTTGCGACCTCTGCCCGTCGGTGGGAAAGGGAGGGAATATGGCAGACCGTTCTAAGAATGTGGGTGCTCAGATATCTCTATCTCACTGGTGTATCTCCATACCGCCTCAAGCGATATTATGGCGATGCCCGTTAACAGTCTAAGGAACGGCTCTTAACACCTGCAAGATTTGTTCATTGCTTGCCCTATTCCTATAGTTCACCTCGACAAATCTCCAACGCACCACTCCCTCCTTGTCAATCACGTAAGTTGCGGGGTGTGGCCAGCCTGGGCCGTCCGGATTAAGAATCCCGAAGCGGTCGATCACCTTGTGGTTCCTGTCTTCGAGAAGAGGAAAATCAACCTCTGCTGGAAATTTCTCTCTCAAATCCTTAACAAACCTTTTCGACTGCTCATGGGTGTCGATGCTGACAGCCAGAATCTGAAATTTTTTCTTCTCCTTCTCGGTCAAAAGACTTTTCAGCTTCCCGAGCTGCTCTACGCAGTAGGGTCACCAATGGCCACGGTAGAAGACAAGAACCACATTCTTTATACCTAGAAAATCGGAAAGCGAAATTGCCTTCCCGTTCATATTCTCTAAGGTAAAATCCGGCGCCCTGTCTCCAACCTTGACCCTTTCAAGATCTGTGGGTTTAAAGTCGCCTCTATCCCGAGGCTCTAACTGGGCGTGAACCGGATAAACTGATAGAAACATCAACAAAACTAACATCTTAAAGCAGCGCTGAACCATAGCCCCCTCACTCTGATGTTACAGGTAGGGCTCCCGATCTTCTGCTCCCTACCCACGGAATTTGGTTGTCTTCATAAGGTTTCTTTGCTTTACTTTTGCGCCTAATCCGGGTATACTTCCCGATTGTAGAAATAGTGTAACTTCAAGTTTTTCCAAGGGAATTTAATCCCACCCAAAACAAGAGATGGCACAAACAACCCCCCCCTCCCACTCTGATTATAGAGCAGATAAAATCAAGGTTCTCGAGGGGCTTGAAGCGGTAAGAAAAAGGCCCGGGATGTATATAGGGGATACCGCGGAGAGGGGTCTGCACCACCTCGTTTACGAGGTGGTGGACAACTCCATAGATGAATCCTTGGCTGGCCATTGTGATCAAATCGAGGTCATTATCCATATAGACAATAGCGTGACGGTTGTCGATAACGGCCGGGGCATCCCTGTAGACATCCATCCTACAGAGAAAAAATCTGCCGTGGAAGTGGTCCTGACCAAACTGCACGCCGGAGGCAAATTCGACAAATCGTCCTACAAGGTCTCGGGCGGACTTCATGGCGTTGGACTGTCTGTGGTCAACGCCTTATCAGAGAACCTGGAGCTGGAAATCAAGCGGGACGGCAAGGTCTATCAGCAACAATATAAACGCGGCGCCCCTCAGACGGGGTTGAAGGAAGTGGGAAAATCTAAAGAGAGAGGAACCCGAATTACCTTCAGCCCCGACTCGAAAATCTTTGAGACCTTAGAATTCAGTTTTGACCTCCTTTCCCAAAGACTCCGAGAACTGGCCTTCCTCAACAGGGGAGTTCGGATCACCATCGACGACGAGAGACATCAGAAAAAACATGAATTTTTCTATAAAGGCGGCATTACCTCTTTTGTGGAACACCTCAACCGCGCCAAAACCCCCATCCATTCCAAGGTCATCTACCTGCAGGGGGAAAGAGAAGGAACCGATACCGAGATCGCCTTGCAGTGGAATAGCAGCTACTCAGAGAATATTTTTTCCTTTGCAAACAATATCAACACGATCGAAGGTGGGACCCATCTCATCGGTTTTAAGTCTGCTCTGACGCGAACGATCAATAACTATGCGTCCGAGAAGGGTCTGCTAAAAAAAGACGATGAGAATCTCCAGGGAGAGGATGTCCGTGAGGGTCTGACTGCGGTAATCAGCGTGAAGGTTCAGGAACCCCAATTCGAAGGTCAGACCAAGACCCGCTTAGGAAACAGTAATATCAAAGGTATCGTCGAGACACTGATCAACGACAGGCTTGCCAGCCACCTTGCTGAGCATCCCGCAGATGCCAAAAAGATTGTAATGAAGGGGGTCGAGGCCGCCCGGGTCCGCGAGGCAACCCGCAAGGCCAAGGATCTAGCCCGACGAAAAGGAGGCTTGGATTCGGGCTTTCTCCCTGGAAAGCTGGCAGATTGTCAGGAGCGGGATCCATCCTTAAGTGAGATCTACCTTGTGGAGGGGGATTCGGCAGGGGGATCGGCCAAACAGGGAAGGGACCGGCGTAATCAGGCCATCCTCCCCTTAAAGGGAAAAATCCTCAACGTGGAGAAGGCCCGGTTCGATAAGATGCTCTCCTCTCAGGAAATCCGTCTGATCATCACAGCCCTGGGATCGGGGATCAAAGAGGACTACGATCAGGGAAAGCTCCGCTACCATACCATCATCATCATGACAGACGCGGATGTGGATGGCTCCCATATCCGAACCCTGCTCCTCACCTTTTTTTACCGCCAGATGTTTGATCTGGTAGAGAAGGGACATCTCTTTATCGCGCAACCCCCCCTGTACAAGGTGAAGCGGGGTAAGCAGGAACGATACTTAAAAGACGAGAACAGCCTGGAGGACTATCTGATCGAACTAGGGACAGAGAATATCAGCGTCCTGTCGTCGAGTAGCCGCAATAGACTCGCCGGTCCACCCTTGCAGGGATTCATTAAAAAGGTGCTCCGGTGGGAGAAGCTGATGGGTATCGTGACCCGCAAGAAGAAAGCTCGGGTGATTATTGAGGCCCTTTTACTCGAAGAGGATTTTAGCGAGGAGACCCTTAAACACCCCAAGATGCTCAAAAAGATCCAGACTCAAATCGCTTCCTATATCAATCTCTTGGCCCCAGATCAGGCCCCCCTCTCTAGCGTTATCGAGGAGGACCCGGAGCACAACTGCTACAAGCTTGTCTGTTCTACCAGGACCAACGGGACCGGGATCCAGACCATCATCGACCGCAATTTTCTCGTAACCCCCGAGTACAGGGAGGTCAAAAAACTCTATTCCGATCTGATGGGTTTGGGGTATCCTCCGTACCGAGTGGAGAACGGTGAGCGCCAGACGAGGCTCCGCTCTCTAAAAGAACTCCTAGAATTTATCATGGAGGGAGGAAAAAAGGGGCAATACATCCAGCGGTACAAGGGACTTGGCGAGATGAACCCAACGCAGCTTTGGGAAACTACCATGGATCCCGAGAGGCGAGTCCTCCTCCAGGTGCGGGTTGAAGATGCCGTAGAGGCGGACGGTATCTTTTCCACCTTAATGGGAGATGAGGTGGAGCCGCGGCGGAAGTTTATTGAGGAGTATGCCCTCACGGTCAAAAACCTTGACATTTAGCCCTCCTAACGGCCAGGAGGCCTTCACGCTTCTTAGCCTTCTTACGCTTTGCTTATAGTCTAGTCATGGAAGCCAGCCTCAAGCAGCAAAAAATACCCGTTTACATTGAAGACGAGATGCGCCAGTCCTACATGGACTATGCCATGAGCGTCATCATTGGTAGGGCGCTGCCGGATGTGCGCGATGGGCTAAAACCGGTGCATCGGCGGGTTCTCTATGCCATGTATGCCATGGGAAACTCCTGGAATAACCCCTACAAAAAATCCGCTCGGCTGGTTGGCGACGTCATCGGAAAGTATCATCCCCACGGGGACGTGGCAGTGTATGACACAATCGTGCGTATGGCCCAGGATTTCTCTATGCGTTACCTTTTGGTGGACGGACAGGGAAACTTCGGCTCTGTAGATGGGGACCCTCCAGCTGCTATGAGATACACGGAGATCCGGATGACCCAAATGGCTGAGGAGATCTTAGCCGATATCGACAAAGGGACCGTCAATTTCATTCCCAACTACGATGACTCCTTAACTGAACCTACCGTCCTTCCTTCCCGAATCCCTACCCTCTTAACCAATGGTAGCTCGGGCATTGCTGTGGGGATGGCTACCAATATCCCACCACACAACCTGGGAGAGGTCGTGAACGGTTTGGTCGCTATGGTGGAGAAGCCGGATATCAGCATCGGTGAACTCATGAATTACATACCCGGCCCCGACTTTCCCACGGGGGCTTACATCCATGGCAGGGAGTCCATCCGTCAAGCCTACAACACAGGCCGAGGAACCATCCAGATACGAGCAAAGCTCTTCACCGAGACCGTCAAGCGGACAGGCAGGGAGCAAATCATTGTCCGTGAGATCCCCTACATGGTGAACAAGGCCCGTCTCATCGAGCATATCGCGGGGCTAGTGCAGGATAAGAAGATCGAGGGTATCTCAGACCTGCGCGACGAATCGGACCGGGAAGGGATGCGCATTGTGATTGAGCTCAAGCGCGACGCAGTGCCTGACGTGCTCATCAATCAGCTTTACAAGCATACCTCCTTACAGGAGTCTTTTGGTGTCAATATGCTGGCTATCGATGACGGCCGGCCCAGGCTCCTCAACTTGAAGGACGCTTTGAAGGCCTTCCTGGACCACCGCAAGGAGGTGATTACTCGCAGAACTGCATATAATCTGCGCAAGGCAGAGGACCGTCTGCATATTCTGGAAGGGCTGCGGATTGCCCTGGACCATCTCGATCAGGTCATCACGCTAATCCGCCAATCTAAAGACCCCAGGACGGCCAAGGAGGGTCTTATGGACAGCTTTGGCCTGACGGACGTTCAAGCCCAAGCGATCCTGGAAATGCGACTTCAGAGACTAACGGGATTGGAAAGGGAAAAGATAGTAAAGGAGCACTCGGAGATAACGGAGCACATCGGCCAACTGCGGGCAATTCTGGCCGATGAGGGAAAAGTCTTTCGAATAATTGTCGATGAGCTCAAGGATATCAAGGAGCGGTACGGGGATCCGCGGCGAACCGAGATTGTGGATCAAACCGAGGAGATCTCTGTGGAGGATCTCATCGTTGATGAAGAGATGGTGGTTACCGTCTCCCACGAGGGTTATATCAAGCGTAACCCGGTGACGCTTTACAGGGCACAACACCGTGGTGGGAAGGGCAAGGTCGGGGCAACGACAAGGGATGAGGATTTCGTCGAATCCCTCTTTGTTGCTTCCACCCATGATTACATTCTCTTCTTTACGACGGTCGGGAAAGTTTACTGGATTAAAGTCCATGAACTCCCCCAGGCCGGAAGGGCAGCTAGGGGAAGGCCCGTCGTTAATCTTCTCCACTTATCAGAGGGAGAGAAGGTTTCGGCCTTCCTCCCGGTTCGTGAATTCCAGCAAGGACGTTTTGTCATCTTTGCAACCAAAAGAGGAGTGGTCAAAAAAACCGAACTCATGGCTCACTCCAATCCCAGATCCACAGGGACTCGTGCGATTGCCCTGGAGCCAAGAGACGAAGTTATCGGGGTCCGCCTCACTGATGGACAACAGGAGGTTTTGCTCTCCACCCTATCTGGCCAGTCCATTCGCTTCAAGGAAGACCGGGTCCGTCCCACAGGGAGGGGAACCTATGGTGTCATAGGAGTCAGCCTGGACGAAGGCGATGAGGTGGTGAGCATGGAGATCCTAAACCAAGGGGCCAGCATCTTGACCGTTGCAGAGAACGGTTTTGGAAAGCGTACCGCCATGGAAGAATACCGCCTCCAATCGCGTGGGGGCAAGGGGGTCATCACGATGAAGACCACGGACAAGACCGGGCGGGTGATCGGGGTTCAACAGGTCACCGATGATGACCAGCTCATGATGATTACGAACAGAGGCAAGATTATTCGTCTTAGAATTAAAGATATCAGGACGATCGGGCGGAACACCCAAGGAGTCCGTCTCATCGAGATGAATGACAACGAGCGGGTTGTCTCGCTTGCGCGGCTAGCAGAGCAGGAAGACGAGGAATAATTTTCACAGCCAGCAATGAAAAATGCAGATTGCAAAATTTAAATATTAATTCAATGCAAACCCCGCCTCTTCAGGCGGGCACAAAGCCGATGGGGTTTCCAAGGGGGAGAAGTGGTAGCTCTCCCCATTGGTCGAACACGGGGATTCAAACCCCGTGTTCGATATAACTTGATTTCTACATTATACACATTGCCTTGGATCAGGAAACAACGTATTAGCCATGGGCCAAGCAATAGGGGTCATTGGAGCCGGAGGCTGGGGGACAGCCCTGGCGAAGCTGCTTTGCGAGAAAGGGAATCAGGTCTGCCTTTGGTGTCACGGAGAGGAAACCTACCATGAGATCCGGGAGAAGGGGGAGAACTTAACTTATCTCCCTGGGGTTGCCCTGCCACGCTCTCTCAAGGTCAGCCGCTCCCTAGAAGAAACGGTGTCTGGAAAGGGGATTCTGTTCTGCGTACTTCCGTCCCATGCAGTGCGCGAAGTCATGCGGAGCGTAGTCTCCCACGTCGCGCCGCGCACGACGTTGGTCTGCGGGACCAAGGGAATAGAGGAAGGGAGCCTCATGACCATGGGCGAGGTCATGATCGATATCTTTGGCAAGTCCAAAGGA
>JACZXR010000254.1 GCA_022571535.1 Deltaproteobacteria bacterium
GCTGGGGGGATGATGGAGGACTTAAAAATTTCCTTGAGCCAGATGAGGAAGGCGACCCACTCTCTTCAAGAGACAGCCGGAAAAATTGAAAGAGGCGAGGGGACCTTGGGGACGCTCATTCAAGATCCTGACGCGGGCAGAGAGATTCTAAATAATCTGCGCCGCTCCGCGTCTAACCTGGAGGTTATCACCCGACAGTTTCGAGAGGGAGAAGGAATTCTCCAGCGGTTGATGAGCGACAAGCCATACGCGGAGCGCGTCATGGGGGACCTGGAGCAAACGACAAGAGACATTGCACTCATTACGGGGAAGATCGAGCGGGGCGAGGGGACCATTGGCGCCCTGGTCAATGATCCACAGCTTTATCAGGATGCTAAGGAAGTCATCTCAGTTGCAAAGGGAAGCACCCTTTTTTCCATCTATCGGTTCTTCCAAAATCTGTTTCCCTCTGCGGATAACTCGTCATCCGACGGGGCGGAGGGAGTAGAAAGGTGAGAATGCTTTGGAATCTTTTGGTGGGATGAAGACTTAAGACGTCCGAGGTGTGACGATGAGATTTCTTACAAGAGACGAGAGGTTCTACGATCTCTTCGAGAGCAGCGTCAAAAAGGTTCTCGAGGGTGCAACCCAATTGGAACGATTGATCGGGGATTTTAAAGAGGTTCCTCTTAAAGTCAAACAGATCTAAAGACGTGGAGCACGATGCGGATCTCGTTACCCACAAGACTTCGAGATGCTCAATTGTACCTTCGTGACCCCTCTGGACCGTGAAGACATCCACAACCTGATTTGCTCTCTGGACGATGTCTTGGACTATATTGATGCCTGTGCCCAGCGCCTGAATCTCTATAAGATTGCTTCAACCACGGAAGAATCTCTGCTCCTGGTTGAGATCCTGGTGAAGTCCGTCCAAGAGGTCGAACAAGCGGTGTACAAGCTGAGGTAGCTCAAGAGCACGGAGACCATCATGAAAAATGTATCGAGATTAACCGTCTTGAAAATGAAGGTGATACCGTAGGTCGGGCGGCCGCCGCTAAACTCTTCGAGCCCGGGAATGATCCCCTCGAGGTTATCAAGTGGAAAGAGATCTACGAGACCATGGAGAATACGATTGATCGATGCGAGGATGTTGCAAATGTGCTGGAAGGAATTGCCCTTAAAAACGCCTAGGGTTTTCCTTGGCGTCTAGCCCGAGGGGTTGTGTTTTGACGGATCCTCCAGGATATGTGTTTTTCTCATTACGGCCTACCAAGACTGTGTAGAGAGATAGTTTTGAGATCTTGTAGACTCGGTCTATTGTGAGTTGTGTGGCGCGGACAAAAGGTTCCAGTCGGAGGTTCGTCCGCCACCCAAGCCGCCTGGTCACGGGGTCTAAGGCCTCAGTCAAATGGCCCAAGATCGGGAACCTGCTGGTGAAGTGGTTCACGATGACAATTCTACCCCCAGGCCGGCACACCCGTTTGGCCTCCACTATCATCCTGATCGGGTCTGGGACTACGCTGACAACGTGAAAGGCCATGACATAGTCAAAGGCATTATCAGGGAATTCGAGATGGAGGGCATCCATCTTCAAGACCTTCAAATGGTTCCACCCGTTTTTCCGAATCTTGGCCCGGGCACGGGCAAGCATCGGGGGGGCTAAATCGATCCCGGTCACATCACAGTGGTGAGGATAGGCAGGGAAGGAGGTACCCGTTCCCACGCCCACTTCCAACACCGAGGCCGCGTGAGGTATATCGAGATCCTCGATGACGAATCTGAGGCGCGTGTAAAAAATTTTGCCAAATATTTTATCGTAAAGTGGCGCAAGGTCCGAGTAGAGTTTACTCTCGTGCGCTCCCACCTCGTTCATGCTATCAAAAATCTCAAACTGTTGGCGCCCATCTCGTCAGGGGTCAAGCAGCTTGGACTCCCCTTACCTGTTTCTTGTTAAAGGAGAAGATATCTCTCTTGCGAAACCGCCACTGCTTCCCCTTCTTGAAGGCGGGCAATATGTTCTTTCGGGCAAACTCATTGACCGTGTCAGGGCTCAGGTCCAGGATCCTGGCTACTTCCCTGCTGGTCAAAAGCTCTTCTTCTCTGTCCAGCATGATGTCCTCCCAGCAAAATACCCGTTCAGATGTAAAGTTCGCTGAGACGTTTTTTAGCAAGTTAGTGAGATGCTGTCAAGGAAACAGTTTTCCTAATACTTGCGCCTGCTTCTGAGTTCCTTTAGCATGAACTGAATACTTTTCTCTAGTTTTTATGACGAAGATTTTAAGAATCACGAGTGCAGTAGGGGTAGGCTTAGTTTTCTTTCTCTTAGTGTCCCTTTTTGCCCTATCTCACCTGATCCGCATCAGAGAATTTCGTCGCTTCCTCGTCGATGAAATCGAGAGCCGGACCCAATGGGTGGTTACTGCGGGAGAGGCAGAGCTTCATCTGGGAAGGGCGATAGGACTCTCCATCCTGGATTTTGCCTTGTGGGAGAAGGATGGAACTGCGCCACTCATCAGGGCCGAGAGGGTCCTGGTCCGGATAGCTCTGCTGCCCTTGCTGGAGCGTAGGATTGTCTTTGATGAAATCCGTTTCTATGGTCCTGAGATCAAAATTGGTGGCGCTCCAGGGAGTAAAATGCCCCTGCTGGACTTGATGGCTGCTTTGCCGAACCAAAAGACCGAGGAGGCGCAATTTGCTCTTGCTGTGCACAAGATCAGAGTGGAGAGGGGAAGGATCCTCTTTTCAAGTCCGTGGAGGGAGGAAGGCCCCACCCCGCCCCAACTCCGTGAGATTGAACTGAGTTTTCGGCGCATCGAGGCAGAAGAAGTTCCCCGCAGTGCAACTCAATTTCTCACCGACGCTTTAGCACTTGAGTATAGTTTGAAGACAACTATTGAGAAGGGTGCAAGCAGGGCAGTGCTTACGTCAGAGGGGAAGATTCTGTTTCCCAAGGGCGCGTCTCAGCTTCGCCAGGTCTGGTTGGACGCTCGCGTTGAAGTTACGAGCCTTCCCATAGATCTACTTCGAGGCTATTACGGTTCTTTTCTTCCACCGGGGGGGTTGACCGGGATTCTCAACCCCAGCTTTCATTGGCAGGGAAAACTGGCCGGACGAGTCCGGATCGAAGGGGAGGTAAACTTTCGGCAATTGGAGGTCCGTGCCCCCGACCTCTTCGCCGATGTGTTAGCTCCGGGAGATGGACGACTGGAATTGAAGGTCGAGCTGTTGCCTGGAGGGATCCTTTTCCGCCGTCTGGACTTGCGCACCAATGACATCAGTCTTTCTGCACGAGGATCCGTGCGCTCCCTAGCTGAGAAGGATCCCTACCTGGAGATACATCTCACAACTCCTTTCTTATCGCTGTTGACTTTGCGGAACTATGTTCCTCGGAGGGTCCTCGACTCGCAGCCATGGAAATATCTGGCGAGGGCAGTAAAACAGGGAGAGGTGAGGTTGACCAAGGCTGGAGTGGCAGGTCACCTCTCGGAGATTCGCCACCTGTTCAAGCCAGGCTTCGAGGACCGTCTTTGGCTTTATGCTGAGGTGCGGGAATTGGGCGGAAATCTGGCAGGGGACCCTGGTCTTCCTGTGAATGGAGTCAGTGGGCGAATTGATCTGGAAAAAGGGGTCCTCACCTACAGAGGTTTCAAGGGGACCTATGGCATGACGTTGTTTGAGGAAATAGAGGGAAGCCAAACAGGCGTTTTCACGGATCAAAGTCTGCTTGAGATACGCGCCAAAGGCGAGGCAGATCTCAGGGGATTGTGGAATCAATGGAGTTCAAAGCTTCTTCCACCCGACCTGGTTAATGTGGATGATGATGGTCGGGGGGTAGATGGAAAAGGACGGTTCAAGTTCTTATACCGCACGGACTTTGAATCCTCGCACCACTACGAAGGGCAACTCTCCTTAGAAAATGCGGACGTACAGATAGGGGGAGTTTCTTTCTCTGAGGTCCATGGGGACCTATCTTTCTCACCAGCGGAGATACGCTCAAATAATGTGTCGGCTTTATTTGCGGGTTCCCCTATCCGGATGGGGTTGACCTTAAAGAACTATTTGTCCGGTGACCCGACGGTTGATTTCAGGGTGGATTCGCCCGGTATCAAGGCGGGAGAGCTTAGCCGCATCCTTCTCTCTACCGGCCCTCCGGGTGTATCCGGGACAATCCGCGGCAAGTTGCGATACCAAGGATCCTTGGCTTCTACCAAGAAAGAGGCACTTAGCGGCTCACTGGAGCTAGCGGGAGTTCAACTTTCTATTCCGTTTGTTAGTCGGCCTTTACGCGAGGTGAGTGGAAAGCTGAGCTTCGATCAAGGCGGGATCGACCTTCGACACTTCCGGGGTCAGGTGGAAAATTACGAGTTCGATTTCAACGGAAGATGGAGGTACAGGGAAGGGCCCGAGCTTACATTTATCTTTACGGCCCCCGAGATGGATCTTGCCCTACTGTTGACTCCAGGAGACGCTGAAATAAATGACCGATCCG
>JACZXR010000255.1 GCA_022571535.1 Deltaproteobacteria bacterium
AAACCGATGGGGTTTCCAAAGGGGAGAAGCGGTAGCTCTTCCCTTTGGTCGACCACGGGGTTCAAACCCCGTGGTCGATATAAATTGGTTTCAGTAGGTTACGCTGATCGCGAGGGAGTTCGAACCTATAAGCGATCAGGCTCGGTGATTTGGTCTCTCTCTATGGTGGGGTGCTCTGGTGCGCAGGGCGTTGGATGAGTGACAAACAAATTGATATTTAAGGGTTTGGAGAGCGACTTATGAGCACGCCGCGGATCAAGGTGTTGGAAAGAGAGCTGGGGCAGATTAAAGGGGAGCAGCCCAAGCTTAGACTTAAAGGGGAGCAAACGATGTTAAAGGGGGCGGAGTCGCAGAAGGATAAAGATCCGAACGACTCGCAGCCGAGTGAGACACTCAGGATATTAAAAGAGCAGGTCGCATTCTCCGAGCAGGTCAAGCAGATTATGAACCGGATCCACTCGGCAAGGGATCTGGATCAAATATTCGTCGACCTGATTGACGATATCCTCAAGATGTTCGATTCCGAGCGTCTCACCATATACGCCGTGGATTACGACAAAAAAGAGATCTACTCCAAATTTGTAGATAACGCGGCGCTGGGGGAAATCAAGGAAATCCGAGTTCCCATAAATAACATGAGCATTGCGGGTTTTGTTGCCGGGAACCAACGCGTCGTCAATATCTCGGAGGCCTATGATAAAGGGGAGCTTACCAAGATCAACCCTACTCTTTCTTTTGATAGTTCGTGGGACAAAAAGACCGGGTTCAGGACCAAACAGGTGCTTACGGTCCCGGCATTGTCCAGCAACGAATTAGTAACCGGCGTCATCCAGCTCATCAATAAAAAGGGTGGGGGCGGCTTTACGGCGGAGGACGAGGGAAGGGTTCAGGAAATTGCCAGGACCCTTGGAATCGCGCTGTACAATCAGTTCCAGTTAGCCAAGAAGAAGCCCACAAAGTTTGACTACCTCGTCTCTTCAGGTTTCCTCACGCAAAACGAACTGGAAACAGCCATCGTGGAGGCTAGGGAGACGCGAAGGGATGTGGAGTCCCTTTTGATGGAAAAGTACAAGATTGCCAAAAAAGATATCGGAAAATCTCTGAGTCTATTTTATAAGTGTCCCTTTGTAGAATATGCAGACAGGATCACGATCCCAAAGGAGCTGGTTGAAAACATCAACCTCGGTTATCTCAAGGCCAATTTCTGGATTCCCCTTCGCCGTGATGAGGATAAGGTTGAGGTTGCAATCGACGACCCCAATTCTTTCCAAAAGATTCAAGACATCAAGCGTCTCTTTCCGGCTAAGGAGATCAGATTTTATGTCGGGCTACGCGAGGATATCCTAAAATTTGTCAATTCGATTTCTTTGGATCCTGGTCTGGGCACGGCCGCTGGAGTAGGTTCCATAACGGGGATCATCGATGAGCTAAAGATCGAGGAGCAACAGGATGCTGAGCAGCCCGAAGGGCCCGTTCTTGACGAGAACGACAACGCGATTGTTCGTCTCGCGAACCAGATCGTGGTCGACGCCTACAGGGCGGGGGCGTCCGATATTCACATCGAGCCGTATTCGGACAAGAGAGAGACTGTCATTCGATTCCGTGTGGATGGAAACTGTTTTGAGTACCAAAAAGTCCCTCCGGGTTATCGCAGGGCTCTGACGTCTCGGTTCAAGATTATGGCGCGCCTGGATATCGCGGAGCGGCGTAAGCCCCAGGATGGAAAGATCAAATTCCGTATGTCGGATAGGGAGATCGAGCTCCGCGTCGCAACCATTCCAACCCAAGGTATCGACAACGAGGATGTGGTGATGCGGATCCTGGCCGCAAGCGAGCCTATTCCCTTGGATAAGCTGAACATGTCAGAGAGGAACTTGAGGGAGTTTAAGCTGCTCGTGAAAAAGCCGCACGGGATCATCCTCTGCGTTGGGCCAACCGGCTCTGGAAAGACTACCACCCTCCATTCCGCGCTGGGGTATATCAATAAGCCTGAGACAAAGATTTGGACCGCAGAGGATCCGGTAGAGATCACCCAGTATGGTCTGCGCCAGGTCCAGGTCCAGCCGAAAATCGGGTTTGACTTTGCAGCTGCCATGCGCGCCTTCTTGCGTGCGGATCCAGATGTCATCATGGTCGGAGAGATGCGCGACAAAGAAACCGCTGATATCGGCATCGAGGCCTCTCTCACGGGGCATCTAGTCTTGACCACCCTTCATACGAACAGTGCTATCGAGACCGTGACGAGGCTCCTGGAGATGGGGATGGAGCCCTTTAACTTCGCAGATGCCCTCCTGGGTGTCCTGGCCCAGAGGCTGGTCCGAACCATTTGTCGGGACTGTAAGGAGAGATACCATCCCTCAAAAGAGGAATACGACGCCATTGCCTATGGATATGGAGAAGAGGCCTTTGCGAAGCTGGGTATCCCTTATGATGACAATTTTTTTCTCTATCGCGGCAAGGGATGCGATTACTGTAACCAGAGCGGCTATAAAGGGAGAACGGGTCTTCACGAGCTGCTGGTTGCAACCGATGAGATCAAGAGCCTTATCCTGGCTCGGGCTACAGTAGACAATCTATTCAAGGTTGCCGTGGAGCAGGGGATGGCAACCCTGCTCCAGGACGGTGTCTTGAAATCCATCCAGGGATGGACCGATTATAAGCAGGTCAAGGCTGTGGCAATGAAGTAGCCTGGCGTTGATTCTGGCTCCAACTGGCCCAGTCTGAAATTTTGAACAGAGCCCCGGCTTTCTGAAGGGCATTGGAGAAGAGCCGTGGACGTACAATTTGGACCGTTGATCGTGGCCCCTATAGCAGCCTATCCGAATGTGCCAACCTCTCGCCTCGCCCCGTGCAGGCAGGATGACTTCTCTTGTTCTCTCCGCGGTTTTCTTTCGGATCGGGGCTGGTTCCAAAGAAGCCATTCCGCTCGCCATCTTGGGCGAGATGTCAATCATCCGTAGTTTATCAATTTTGGCTGAGGTTCGGTCTAGAATCCGACAGGTTAAAGGGATGGATTACAAAAAATTTATCCGGCCCTTCACCATCGGCGCGGCCCTGGCCGCCCTGGTCTTTCTGATCTACCAGTTTGATCTGGGAGGTCTATTATCTGACCTTGAGCTTAAGACCTACGACCTGAGATTCCAGTTCCGAGGGACGATTTCCCCTCAGTTCCCGATCGTCATCGTCAGCATCGACCAGGACTCCTTCGATGAACTCAATCTCCCCTGGCCCTGGCCGCGAGATCTACATGCCCAACTGATCCAGAAGCTTGTCCAAAATCAGGTTAAACTCATCGCCTTGGATGTTCTCTTTGTCGAGCCCAAGCCAGACCCCCGAGAGGACCTCGCCCTTGCCGAGGCAATAAAAGGCGCCGGGAACGTTATTCTTGGCGCTGTAAAAACACAAGTCGACACCGCCTTCGGACCCAAAGAGCGTATGCTTTTGCCTACTCCTTTATTTCGGGAGCATGCCTTGGGTTACGGTCCGGTCGGCCTGGACATCGATCAGGACGGCGTGGTGCGCAGGGCAAAGCTAGCCCTTACCTTCCAGGACCGGAAGTTTCCCCATTTTGCTTATCAGATCTATCAAAGGATAGTTGGCAAAAAAAGACTGGAAGGGGAGAAAATCTCACCTGTCCCTTTCCTCATCAATTTTCGCGGTCCTGCACGGACCTACCCGGTTGTCCCGTATTACCGCATTCTGAGAGATGAGATCGAGCCCTCTTTCTTCAAGGATAAGATTATACTTGTGGGGGCATTTGATCCGACCCTGCACGATGTCTTTCCTACCCCTTTTAGCGCCAGCAGGCCCACGGCTGGCGTGGAGATTCAGGCCAACTTCGTGGAGTCGTTGGTGGCCAATGACCCCATCATCCCCTTTCCCGGCTGGGGGCACACCGCTATATTCCTTATCCTGTCATTCATAGCTATCTGGGCCTCTGTCCGATTTAAGCCTCTCAGAGCCTTTGCCGCTGTCTTGGCCCTTGTCGGCGTCTATGCACTAGCCACTGGCTACCTGTTTTGGTCTTATCAGCTCTGGGTCCCCGTGGTCCCCTCACTCTTTGGAATTGTGCTCGCTTACGGGGGCATAACCTTGGACAATTACATCCGTGAGCAAAGGGAGCGCAGCTTCCTCAGGAAAACCTTTGGCGCGTATTTATCTCCAGAGCTAATCGAGGAGATGGTGCGGACGGGGACCGAACCCGAACTCGGCGGTTCCTCGGATGTCCGGACGGCGTACTTCACCGACATTGCCTCCTTTTCGGCGTTCTCGGAACTCCTCACTGCCACTCAACTCGTGGAACTCTTGAACGAGTACCTGACAGGTATGACGGATATTCTCCTGGCTGAAGGCGGCACGCTGGATAAGTACGAGGGTGACGCCATCGTGGCCTTCTTCGGAGCCCCGGTATTCCAGCAGGATCATGCTCTGCGCGCTCTTCGTACGGCCCTTAGTATGCAACAG
>JACZXR010000256.1 GCA_022571535.1 Deltaproteobacteria bacterium
GGGATCGCCTGGGTGCGCGGATCGGCCTTAATCCGGCGCAGCACTTCCAGCCCATCCACTTTAGGCAGCTTCAGGTCGAGCAGAATAACTTTGGGCGTGCTATCGATGTTGCGCTCCGCATACGCGCCGGTACAAAAGATAAACTCTAACGCTTCGGCCCCATCGCGAACAACGTGGAGGTGGTTGGAGATGTGGTTTCTCTTAAAGGCGTGGAGAGTCAATTCGATGTCATTAGGGTTGTCTTCCACCAGAAGGATTTCTACAACATTATTAGACATGGCGTATTCCCTGAAGTACAGGCAAATAAGCATGAATTATGCCAACCGTCTGGTTAACAACTATCTGTAAATTACGCCATTTTTAAAGGGAAAGGGGAGGGCAGGATCATTCTAGAACTGGCGGGATAAGATAAAAATCGCAGAAACGATAAACTCTTTGAGATAATTTTCTCTAATTCGTAATTGAGAATTCGCATAGCCTCAGAAATCAAGGCGACGAACTTGAGGGAAACCAACCCAGGCAAAGAGCTGGCATGTGACTACCAGATTCTTGCCACTACCCAGATTGCTCCCCTGAGTCGTTTTATTAAATTTTTACGTCAGTAATGTTCAGGTAAATTCTGGGCGGTGCTCATGGCGCAGCCATTTTCTCATCTTTGGGACAAAGATGTTGAGACATCTCAAGGATGCGAAAATCTACCCCTGACATTAGTTACATAATCCAGCTTCATTATACTGCTTCGTCCTTTGCGATCTAGGCTGGCGAATAGAAAAGCTTTTCTTTTTAATAAGTACTCTTCCTATTAAGTATAAATCGTAATAACACTTTTCAACTGATAAGAAATGTTTTTTGTTGAAACTTATGGCATAGTAATTGCCAGGATAGGATTTCTACACTAAGTTTCTTGGTCTGTGGGCCATACGGCAATGGGCGCCTCTGCTGGCGAGAGAGTTCTATTTCGAATGAGCTAGCGAGGAAGCGACTACGGTTATTTTGCGTGTGCCCCTGGCCAAATCAGAGCGGGGGCGGATTAGGAGCTGGAACGTAGGAGGGTGCTTCGGCGGAATGCGCCGAAGAAATGAAGGATACCACGGGCGTAAGCCCGTGGAGGCTTCATGGAAAGAAACGAAAGGGGAAGAATGGAAATAGTGTCGAAAGCGGAAGGAAGGCAAGCAATAACTATTGGTGGCATGACACCACAGTACAAAGCTACAAAACGGTATCAAGAGCGGCATAAACGCCTCGGCCTTTGCGTCGATTGTAGTCGTAAGGTAATCACTGGCTTATTGCACTGCCAGGTATGCCAGGAGAGGATAAGTAAAAGACGGATGGAGTTGCGTCAGCTCTTCTGTCCTGAATGTAGAAAATTAATTGACCCGAAAGAGCGGAGGCGCGGTAGAAGCTTTCATAAACTCTGTTCTGAGAAGAGAAAGTCCAGATGGTATCCTCAAAGGCACCTCTTAGCGGCTTTGGCCTATCAGAAAAGACATAAAGAGCTGGGGTTGTGCCAAAATTGCTCCAGGAAAGTGTTCAAATGGGATCTATGCAGACAACATTTCGAAGTAGTAAAGGAAAGGCATGATAGAGTCGCGGCGGGGTGAATACAGTCGGGTTAATTAGGAGGCAATGATAGGAACACTCGCCACCTTCTGAGCAATCACATACCGTAATCTTAATGTATGTGGAGGATCGGTTGGATAGATGTTATGTAACCGGTGCCCTGACTCGCATTAGTGGTGGATAAAATAAGGCTCAGAGCCTGGCCTTCGTCCCATTGCCCTTTGCTTCTTTAATACCTCTTTACGTCCACACCATGAACATTGGATCTGCTGATTTATCACACTACTTTCTCCTTAAGAGATCAGTTCTGCAGGGTGCGAATAGAGGTTGCGAAAAGCAATATGGCGCATTTTTATCTACTTTTTTCGGGAACTACTAACGATCCATACCAAAACCGACAAGAACAGAACGAAAATGAAGAGATAAGTGAGTTCAGTTTCCATAGAAATGCGGGGCAACTATCAGGCGGCAGGGTTTAATGTTAGATCACCGTTCAGCACGTCGTCAGGCTGATGATCGGTTCGCAAGCTGGCGGGGACTTCAACCGCAAGCCCTAATCTTCGGGCCTTCTTGCCGCATGAGGTACAAACAATAAGGTTTATTATGTCGGAATAAACACGGAATCGCACTTCATCAGTCGAGCACCTTTCACAGTTCATTGTTTATCTCTAGGGGGATCTAAAACTGCCTGGATCTTCTCTTGGAGGTCTTTAGCAGTGAATGGCTTAATAATGACATCATTACATCCCGCTTCAATGCACTCCCTTAGCTGTGATTTGTCAGTAATGGCTGTGGCCGCCAGGATAGGGATCTCCTTTGCCTCTGGGTTGGAGCGGATTCTGCGTGTTGCCTCTCGTCCGTCCATGCCTGGCATCATAATGTCCATGAAAATTAGGTCAGGTTTTTCTTTGATGGCTTTCTCCACACCCTCTTTACCGTTGTTGGCCGAAATGACGGCAAACCCCATCGTCTCCAGTAGGTAGGTGAGGATCAAAAGCGTATCCGGATGATCTTCTACGATAAGGGCTTTGTTCATAGCAAGTTGTGTATTGAATCGATTTAGGCTTAATTCCGGCAAGGAGTGTGCCAAATTATAACCATGTGATTTTTAAGGTTTCTCTGTTTTGGAGGCTCGTAAGGCGTACTATTGGGGAGATTTATGTACAAAAATGTTCTACCTGGGCATTCTTGAGCTACAGCTATAATCTCGGGATTAGCTGAACGGGAAAAGACAGATCATGGAAGGCTCATTGAAATCTCTTGGGAGGCAATGATGTGAACAATAGACAAGCAGGGTGTGGTGATGATGCAGGTGGTACTGGTTTCAAGCCTTCACAGACTGACGCACTGGCGAAACTGCTAATCGAGAAGGGGCTAATCACCGAGGCTGAATGATGCAAAAGCTATCGATGGAGAGGGCGGTGTATCGGTCGATGTTGGAAAAGATTCATGACTGAAATTGTAGAGACAGTATTTTGGTGGAGGGCTAAGGATCAGTTGAGAATCACTCTCCAAATACAGAAAGACTCTCCAAAGATAAAGGGGAAGTGAAAAGATGGCACTGTGCCCCATGTCCTCAAGGAGGTCGATGCCCATGGGGCTGAAGCCCGCCGGCCACAGATCACCGGGCTAAGAAGCGCGGGTGTGTCACCAGTCTGATGATCGGTTCGTGATTTAAGAAGGACTTCAAACGCGAACCCTAATTTTGCGGCTTTCATGGCGCAGGATATACATACCTCACGGTTCATCACGTCGGTATAAACGCGATATCGGGCCTCATGACGTAAGCAACTTTGGCAGTTCATGGTCAACCTATTAAGACAATCTTCTGGTGGATCACTATCCTGACCTAAGCATTATACGACAACCTTTGTTACCGGCTTCCTGTAGAATGGCCTTTGTCTCTACTCAAGAGAAAATTGGTGCCCGAGATCAGTTGATTCCTTTTGAAGGGCTTCGCGAACTAATAATCGGTTCCCATTTTAAACTCACTTGGTACATCTTCATTCTGCACCTTTGCCGTCGGTAGGATTACAGGAATAGGTGCTGTACTCGGGTCCCCTTGGAGCTGTGTACGCACCACCAACTATCCAACTGAGGCATCATGATGTCGAGAATAAGGAGGTCAGGCTTTTGCCCCTGCTAGTCGGCAGAGGGTTACCTGCGTAAAGGATATTAATCGCCTTGCCTGCATGACCCATCTGTCGCAAGACTTCAGGGCAACTGAGAAGTCGTTGGAATTCACAGCGGAGTAGGCAACGATAGCTAAGTTTACGATTGCCAGGCCACAGAACATATAGACCGGAAAGGCTGTGGTAACGGAACTAACTCCCGAGAGAAGTCTCTCCCAGTAGATTGCGAAACCCCAGGAAACAGCAAATACTTGGGTTGTGAGAAGATAGAGGGGGATTTGGCGCATTAGGACAAAAACGCTTGAAAGGATCACATAGAGTATGACACTCCACGCGGGTACCACGTTAGCAGACAGTCCCAGTGTAATAATAGTTTCATCGCCAGTCATTGCAGAGACCTCCTTAGTAAGATTGCTGGCAAAAATTTAGATAGCTAAAAACGTGCCAACTTGAATTATTCTCGATGATGGACCAAATGGTTGTAAATCAAGCATTTTTCAAGGTAAAAGACGAAATCAAGACCATACTTAAGCTGACAAACGATGGGAAAAGATGAGGAGGCGTAACAATTTGAGACAGCCGTAACAAATCGGCACCGGGGGCAAACAGGTAAGCAAAGGCTTGGCGGGTCTTTGATTTAATGTAAACCCCGCCTCTTGAGGCGGGCACAAAGCCGATGGGGTTTCCAAAGGGGAGAAGCGGCAGCTCTCCTCTTTGGTCGAACACGGGGATTCAAACCCCGTGTTCGATATAACTTGATTT
>JACZXR010000257.1 GCA_022571535.1 Deltaproteobacteria bacterium
GCTTCCTGATACGGATAGCGGAACTCTCCGTAGCCTTTAGCCCTCCTTCGCTAGTGCTTCGGAGGGGGTCTCCTCACCATTCATCCCCGCCCTCCCGGGCGGGGCATTCTGGCGAAGGAGAGTAATGGACCCCGACTCCACGGGGGAAACCCCATCGGCTTTGTGCCCGCCTCAAGAGGCGGGGTTTAAATTGAATCAAATGAGAAAAGGAATTCTATTACCAAACGATCGATCTCATCGCGCGAGCGCCGGAAGACCTCCCGGACCTCCTCAGGTGAACCAGTCGCCTGGGCTGGATCCTCAAGGGGCCAGTGGACGCGCCTGACCTTCGAAGGAAGGAGCGGGCACCTCCCCTCTGCATTCCCACAAACTGTGATCACATAGTCCATCTCCCGGGCAAGCTCCTCCGAGAACGGCTTCGAGTATTGCCCATGGATGTCAATTCCCTTCTCCCCCATCACCTCCAAGGCAAAAGGGTTTAGTCCCTTGGGCTCCATCCCCGCGCTGAATGCCTCGACTCTCCCTTTGCCATAAGCACTGGTGAAACCTTCGGCCATCTGGCTCCTGGCCGAATTACCGGTACACACGAAAAGAATCTTCGTCACAGGCACGTCAAAGGCTCCGGTAAATCCTGCCTCACTCAAGGCAAACGAACCAAAAGACGTAAGTAGGTTTGGGACAGGTCGTCTGGGGCTAAGTCTTAATCTACCACGCCTGCTAAGCGTTTTATGTAATGCTCGGGCTTTTTTTTGAACTCGTCTTCACAATGCGGACAACGACAAAAATAAAAAGTCATTCCTTCGTGATCCAGCTTGGTTGTCCATTCTCTTGGTTTTTCTTTTAGGCAGACCGGGCATACAACTAAGTTGCTAATTTCTTCTAGATATTTCCCTGGATCAGTTTTGAATAGTTCAAGACATCCGTTGCAGCAGAACTGATATTCCCTATCTTTATGACTGTAAAAAACGGCCTTTTCTTTAGTGATCCCCAACCTGACAAGTGAGCACCCACATGGTGGGCATAGTGGCGTTTTCATTTTTTGTAACCCTCCTTATGGTATCCGCCCTGGCTTACACCATGTAACTGATGTCATCCGAGTGACTCGGATAGCTGTAGCGCACCTTTTTCAAGTCGTCCGCGCGAAGCCCAAACTGTATCGCCATGGCAAAGAGGTTAATAACCTCTTCGGCATGGATACCCAACAAGTGCGCCCCGAGTATACGATTACTCTCCTCCTCAACCAGCACCTTGTAGCCGGAGAATTTCAGCCCCACCCTCCGGGAGGAATACCAACCCGAGGTATCTGCGTGGTTGGTCTTGAACTTCAAGCCTTGTCGTCTTGCGGTTGCTTCCTGCAACCCCACAGAGGCCAGAGGTGGGACCGTAAAAGCTACAGTCGGCACCGCTGTAGAGTCTGGCCTGTGTTGATTACCCTCTAACAGATTGGCCGCCACGACACTTCCCTCCATGCTGGCCACAGGCGTCAGGGGCAGTCCGCCGCTGGCCGCTGCGTCACCAGCCGCGTAGACAGCACCGTTAGACACACTTTGGAGGTACTCATTGACTGAAACCCCCTTCTTTCCGTAATCGATCCCCGCCTTTGCCAAATCCAGATCCCCTATTTCGGGTACTCGGCCCGCGCCGTGCACGACCAGGTCAGCTTTGAATGTTTGCTTCGTATTCTCATTGGAAGCATGCACCACAAAATGGTCGGAATCCATCTCAATAGCTTGAACAGCAGTGTTTAATTGAACGTCTATGCCGATCTCCTGCGTCGCCTGCAACAATTGATTCACTAAATCGGGATCAAATCCCGCGAGGGGTCGGGCGCCCCTGTGAAGAATCCGAACCTGTGCGTCGGCACGTGCAGCGACGTGAGCGAACTCAAAAGAAATGTAGCCGCCCCCGACAAATACAATCCGACCAGGTAGCTCTTCAAGCTCCGGGAACTGATCGCTGGTGGTCAAATGCTCCTCACCTGGTATAGCCAAATTTGCTGGATGTGCCCCCGCCGCAATAAGAATATGTCGAGCGTTCAGCGTGTCATCACCCACCTTGACGATGGTTTGATCGATGAAACGGGCTCGACCATGAAACGTGGCGATACCGGCCTTGGCAAACCCCTGCTCCGTGCCTTTAGGAACAGATTCCGTGAACGTTCTTTTGAAACGCATCAAGGCAGGCCAGTCGATCTCGGTACCTTCAGAAATGATCCCCTTCTCCTTCATGCGATTATTCCAGTCAATGACCTCTGCGGCGCCTACCAGCACCTTTTTGGGATCTCAACCCCGCAAGGGGCAGGTGCCTCCGAATGGCCTCGAATCGACGATTGCGACGTCCCACCCCGCGGAACGGCACCTATAAGCTGCCGTAGAGGCTGCGGCGCCGGTCCCTATAACGACAAGATCAAATTTCTTAGTCATAGTATGCCCCCATGTTCCAATCCGGAGATTGTACCTTCTCAAACCACTCTTGTACCTCGTTCTCGTTCGCGCTTCTAAGCGTACTTGAGAACGCGTCTTAGATTACTCGAGGGCGTACGAACCAAACTCGTAGGTGAGGCGAAATTCTCTGTTGCAGCAGCGGATGATATCCCCAGGCTTGGCGTCGTCGGGTATGATGATCTCCCGGTCACAGCTAGGGCAACTTGCCTTCTTGACTACCGATGCGACTAGCTGTGAGCCCTCTTCCCTCAGCCTGAGGGAGAGTCCGGCTCAGATAGGACAGTCGATGATGTCACCTGGCTTGAAATTTTCTGGGAGGTCCAACTCCTGCCCACAATCAGGGCACGTGACAGTCCTCATCTATTTTATATTCCCAGCAATCGCTGGAGTTTTCCCCGGTCAAACCCCACGACGACCTCTCCGTCCACCACGATCACCGGAGTAGCTCGCCGACCGGTCTTCTCGATGAGCTCTTGTAAGGCTTCCGGGTCCTCTGCAACGTTTCGATCTGAGAAGGGAATGTTATGGTGCGAAAGAAACTCTTTCGCCGTATGGCAGGACCCTCAACCCGGTGCTGAGTAAACTGTGATTTTCTTATTCACCGACATTATAGCTTTCCCTCCGATCATCATTTTTATCAAAGCCCATAACTAAAGACCATCTGTAAGATTAGAGCAAACCTTGCTGCCTCATGGCTTGAGCCTGTTTGACAGCCCGATAGACATTACCCAAGCAGCAGGTTCCGCTCGGATTGGTTACGTCGCACCGGCATTCACCCGCCTTTACGCGCTCCGTGATGATTCTGGGAATGTTCGTTGCCGCTTTAGAGCGGATATCGTTCCACACGGCCTTCCTATCGAAACCAAAACAGTAGCATAGGGGAATGGGATTCTCGGTCTCCTTTATCCCCACGCGCACGGTAAGCTGATCTTTTGTAACGAGATGGTCCCCTAATGCGGAGACATAGACCGTGTCACAATCCGGGGCATCGCAGAAATAGTAAGGCTGGATTTTCATAGAGGCCCTGGCCTCCGATTTAAGAAGATTTTCTAAAGTTATGCGGCCCACCGGTTTACACTTCTGCCCGTTCATGGGACATGTTGGGGGACTTCCCTCGTGGTCTATGGTACAGCACGGTTGCATGCTTGCCTCCTATACCTATCTCCCTCTTCTTGACCAGCCATAAAACGCCAGGATCAGAAAGAACCCCAAAGACCTGCCTTAAAGCACTTTCCTCCATCCATGGATTTCCCCTTAACTGCGACTTATCATGGAGCCCGCTTTTCCGAGGCCCGAAAGCCTACCCCGGCAACAGCCTGAGTCATTTCACCAACATTTGCCTTCCCCTCTTCAAAATAAACCACTGCCTCCTTTTTACTGAAGCTCACATCTGCCTTTTTGACTCCGTCGAGCCCTTCCAGGGCTCTTCTCACAATGATTGGTCAACCCCCTCAGGTCATCCCCTCAATGCGCAATGTGACCTGGCTTAGACCGGTGATATCGACTGCCTCACTTCCCGATCCACAGCCTGAGAGCACTGTTAGCAATAGAAATGAAAGAATGCCTGATAAAATAATTCTATATCTCTTCATCAATGCTCCTAAAATTCTTACATGGCCTGCTGCAAAAGCTCGGAAACGAGGGCTGGATATATGACCAAGAGCAACTCGGCAACCAACATCACTGTGGCAAGTCCAAGGAGTGTCAGATTGAATTTACGACCAACAAAGGCACAGCCAATGCTCGTGCAGCGTTGTTTTTCTCGAAAGTAAAAGTAATATCCCAGCGAGACTCCAATGACACCGATGGGCAGAAGGATCCAACGATACTGCATGGTCACCATCATGAAAGCACCACTACCCAAACCCAAAAGGACTACAGTTAAGGGCAAAAGACAGCAGAGAGATGCGATAAATGCCGAAGAGAAACTAACCACACCGGCTCTAAGATTGTTAAAATTCATTTTTGTCTTCGTTATAAGTCCTTAATTCAGATCGTCTCTTAGAAAA
>JACZXR010000258.1 GCA_022571535.1 Deltaproteobacteria bacterium
GGGCAGAGCTGATCAGTGTTCTTACAGACCTCTTTCTTGAACGCGACACCTCCCCCTGGATAACCCTGCTTGGCGATGCGGGAATTCCTTGTGCCCCGGTGCAAACCATCGACCAGGTCTTTGGCTCTCCTCAGGTCCACCACAGGGAGATGCTGGTTCAGGTTCAGCATCCCACGGCGGGCACGCTTCCCATGGCCGGGCTGCCGGTTAAGCTCTCAGTCACGCCGGCCTCTATCCGGCTTGCGCCCCCGCTTCTCGGCCAGCACAGCGAGGAGGTATTGCAGGCCTGGCTTGGCATGGACGAAAACGCCGTAGCCAACTTGAAAAGCGCAGGGGTCATCGGATCATTCAGCGGTCCTGAAGGGACCGATCACAAGGTGTAACAGGAAGGCCGATCCAGCTCGCTGAGAGGGAATACCCCCATCCAGGGAAGAAGAGGGAAGAAATGCAGACAGGCCTTACTTTTGAGAAGTTTCGGTCAGGCGATCGTTACCAGACGGGTCGGCGTACAGTAACGGAAACCGACGTCATGCAGTTTGTCTATCTCGCAGGTCTGTTCGAACCGCTTTTCATAGACGCCGAGTATATTCGTGACGAGAGCCTTTTCGGCGAGCGGATTGCGCCTGGAAGTCTAACCTTTGCCATGGCGGAGGGACTGACGGTACAGACCGGTATTATCCATGGGACCGGTATGGCCTTCGTGGGCATCGAACAGATGCGTCTTTTTCAGCCGGTCAAGATTGGTGACACGATCCAGGTGGAGATTGAGGTGCTCGATTCCAAAAAGGTCAAAAACCGGGGAGGAGGGATTGTCCGGTACCGTCAGCAGGTCAGAAACCAGCGGGGGGAGATTGTCATGGAGTACAACATTTCGCGTTTGATTCGAGGGGCCAGTCAAGCAAGTTCGGGCGACGCAGAGGTTTCGTCCTGATTGCACCGAGGATCTGAACCTCAGGGTAAGCTCTAGGAATACGGGGGCGTATCAGGGTTCGGCTATAGATTCAGTCTCTCGTCTTCTGCATTACCTTTTGTATACGATGATCTCTTTTAGCCTGGACAGCACGGCGGTATCCATCTTAAAGAATCCGTCTACGATCTCCTTCACCTCCTCGCCGCTCTTGGGTTTGATTTCCAGATTGAAATTCTTTGTCTCGGCCAGAAACTCAGGATCGCTCATGGTATCCACAAAGGCCTTCTGCAGGATCTTCACCCGTTCCTTGGGTGTGCCTGGTGGTAATGAGTAGAGACGGGTAAGTGCCGCTTGATCGTGAATACCCACCTTGATGAGTTGCCGCGCCTGGTCGGTCTTGGCCAGTTCTATTGCGTTGGGCACTTTCTGGAGGTCCGGATGCCTTTTCGGATTTACCTGTAAAACCGGGTGCACCTTCCCCGACTCTATGCCTTTGCGCCAGGTCACCTTGATCGATCTCCAGCCCCAGCATCCGCCGGCGATCTCACCGGCCTTGGCCGCCAGTCCAATCTTGGCGGGACCTTTGTAGCCGTCTATGACCTTGATGGGTAGACCCAGGGCCGCTTTCAGGATTCTCGGAACGTCCGAGGCTGTCCCACCCGGCCCAATTCCACCTATCTTTATCGACTTCTTGGAGGAAAGCCATTTATCTAATTTGGTGACGCCACTTGCTTCGGTTAAAGCACACACTGGATGGTCCACAGCGGGAACTCCTACCCACTCAAACCTCCTTGCGTCGAACTCGATACTTTTTTTGCCGAAGATCTGCTGAAAGACCAGACTCCCGATCCAGTTGCCGATCGTTAGCCCATCGGGCTTTGTTTTGTTAAACAGATAGTTTGCTGCGATAATTCCTCCAGCCCCGGTCATGTTTTCAACTGTCGTCTTTGGGTTTCCGGGAATGTGTTTTCCTATGTGGCGGGTAATAGCCCTCGTGATGGTATCAAAGCTTCCGCCGGCGCTATAGGCCACAATAAATCGAACAGTCTTTCCCTTATAATAGAGAGGTTCTTGCGCAGAGGCGGAGTCCACCCGGTGAGTAAAGCTGCATCCGATGGCAATAGCTAGAATATAACAACAGAACTTCTTAATCGTATTCCCCTCCACTGTCTGAGATGCTTTTTTCCACTTACTTTTATCCATGGGCGGGAGGGCTAGGGTGCTTATGAAGAGGTGCCGCTCTGTTATCTGAGTAATGAACAACCCAAATCGTAAACAAGGTTTACGGGGCCCCTCCCCTCCACCACTCAAACAGCAGGCCGTCTGGAAAGGGGACATGCAGAGTGTATATGAAAAGGCCGTAGAAGGAGACAAAAGCGACCAGGGTCAAAATAATGGTAATCAGCCACTTCTCTCCTGCGCCGGCCTTGAGATAAAGGAAGGTGCTTAGGGCAACTGCAATCGAGAAGCCAAGCAGCCAGATCGCAAAGAAAAAGCCGAGGATCCAGCCAACAAAACTCACCGTTCGACGGGCCTCCAAAGCGGCTTCAGAGCTCACCTCCGTATGCAGGGCTTTAACTCCCTTTTTTAGAAAACCGCTGATGTCCAGATCCAGCTGAGCGAGTCCAAGGGCCAGACCGGCGAATCCAACCGACCAGGGAAAGAGGCCAGCCCGAAATCCCCAGCCCCATGCCTCCCAAAGGCCCCAAGCGAATAGCACCACAATGAGGAGGCTAAAGATCGGAGCCCATCCGGAGACCGGTGCTGGAGTCGTGGCCTTCTCTGCCTGAGGGTTCTTCCTCTTCTCCCGCCACCTTTGGAAAAGCGGGTAAAAGGTCCCGGCAATGATTATGACAAAGATAACCAGGACGCTGGGAAACCACATCCAGGCCAGACCGTAGTTGTCGGTCGATAGAAAGAGTCTGTTTTCCGCAAGAGGTCCGAGCACCAGACCTAGAAGCATGGGGGGGCGGGGCCAGTCTAACTTCACCATGACCCACCCAAGTGCCCCAAAGATCAGAACGAGAATGAGGTCCTCGAAGGCATTTTTTGTGGCAAAGCCCCCGAGGAAGACCAAGAGCAAGAGAAAGGGGATGACCAGGCTGCCTCTCACCTCCGTAATCCTAACCAGTTGCTTCAGGAAGAGAAAGCAGGCCGCCACCGTAATGATGTTGGAGACGACGATGATCCAGACAAAGGAGAAGGTCAGGGTGAGATGACCGCCCTGGCTCTCTGGTATCAGCATGGGGGGACCAGGGACTAGCCCCTGGATGATGAAGGCCCCGAGGAGAATGGCCATGGTGACGTTGCCGGGTACGCCGAAGGCGATGGTGGGTACCAGACCGCCTCCCAAATTAGAGTTGTTTGCTGCGCCTGGTCCCAAGACCCCTTCCACAGCACCCTTCCCAAAGCGCTCCTTGTCAGGGGAGGTCTGGACGGCATGGGCATAGGCCACCCACTGAGAGACGCTTCCCCCCATCCCCGGGATGATGCCAATGTAGGTGCCGATAGCGCTGCAACGCATAACGAGCTTCCAGTGGCGAAACGTGTCTTTGACCCCTTCCATAACCCCACCGATCTTGCCGACACTCGTTTGGGCAATGCTTGTCCCTTTGACCGACAGGTCGATGATCTCGGGGATGGCAAAGAGGCCCAGCGTTGCCGAGACCAGAGAAATACGATCCCATAGGTAGAGAGAACCGAAGGTGTACCGCTCAGTGCCCGAAATAGGATCGAGCCCTATCGTCGCGATCAGAAGACCTACCGCTGCGGCGGTAAGCCCCTTAACCACGGCCCCGCCGCTCAGAGAGGCAAGGAAGGTGATCCCCAGCAAGGCGAGCATAAAAAACTCGGGGGAGCCTATGGAGAGGACTAGGGGACGAACGATAGGTATAGCCAGTGCCAATGCAAAAGCCCCAAAGATAGCGCCGAGCAGAGAGCTCATCAGGGCCGCCCCCAGGGCGCGCCCCGCCTCGCCTTTTTTGGCCATGGGATGGCCGTCAACAATAGTGGCTGCGGTGATAGCCTCGCCCGGAATACCGAAGAGGATAGAGGTAATGTCGCCTGTGGTTGCCGTGACCGCCGCCATCCCGAGCAGAAAGGCGAAGGCCTCGACAGCCTCCATGTTAAAGATAAACGGGAGCATCAGGGCCAGCGTGACAGGCCCTCCCAGGCCGGGGAGGATGCCGACCGCAAAGCCGATCACGATCCCGATCATCATGAAAGTAAAGGTCTTCCAGGCAAAGACCTGTACTAGCCCCCCGATGAATGCCTGGAACAAATCAAACATATGGAAAAGTTTCTAGGAGATTAGGGGCGCCATTATACCACGGCGCCCCTGAGAGATTAAAATCTCTTTTGCTCTATTTTTTCTTGGGCACCAACAATCAATTCCTTCAACTTCTTTTCCAAAGGATCGTTGGCCGAGGCCGGCAAGACTGGCAAGACTAGATAGATGGGGTACACACAGAGCAGGAGAGATAAGAGAAGTAGGTTTATTGATCTAAAGATTTGGTGCTTCATTA
>JACZXR010000259.1 GCA_022571535.1 Deltaproteobacteria bacterium
TGCCGATCCGTCCGCTAAAATCTTGAAAGACCTCGCCCTTAAACCGATCTTGGATATAACGCTCGGTAACACGTGTGACCACTTCCGGTATCCGCTTGGAAGGGACCGCCCCGACCGCAAGGCCGTAAGCCCCAGCATTCTCTTTCCACTTTCCACCCAACATCACCTGGAAGTGGGGGACCGTGTAGCCGTTTATATTTCTGCTGATACCGTAAAAGCCTAGATCTGCTACGTGATGCTGGCCGCATGAATTAAAGCAACCACTTACCTTAATTCTAAGATCCTTGACTGCTGTGTCTAGCTGGAGGCTTTTTTCACTCAAGCGGGTGCGTAGCTCTCTGGCAAGCCCGCGCGAGGAGGCAATCCCCAGCTTGCATGTATCTGTCCCCGGGCAGGCGGTGACATCCACAATTGTTCCAGCGTTGGGGTCTCCAAGACCAATCTCACGAAGCGCCCTATAGAATTCGGGTAGATCAGCTTCACTAACCCACCGAAACACAAGGTTCTGCTCCACCGTGGTCCGGACTGTGTCCTTGATAAAGCGTCGGGCAATGTCTGCAAGGGCTCGGAATTGGTCTGCAGTGATATCCCCCAAAGGCAGGGTGACTGTGGCCACAGTATAACCGGGTTGTTTCTGGTGATGGACGTTGGTGGCATACCAAGCTTCGAATCCCTCTGAACGCTCGGCGCCGTTCAAGCTTACCCCCTGCCTGAGTGGTGCTTCCGTCTGTTCATGAACTGTGGAAAGAAACTCCGTCCATCGAGGGTCCGGTGTGAGCTTTTGGCGCTCCTCGAGGACGATTCTGCGAAACTCATCAATTCCCAGATTAGCGATCAGGAACTTGATCCGTGCACGCGCTCGATTACGCTTTTCGCCCAATCGAGCGAAGACCCGGGAAATGGCCTGTGCCATTGGCAGGAGCTCTTCCTCCGGTAGAAATTCGTCAAAGAGCTTCGCCTTGTGGGGAACAGCCCCTAGACCACCGCCCACGTAGAATTCAAAACCGCGTCGCTCTTCACCGTTTACAATCTTCTTCTTGGCAATGGCGCCCATGTCGTGCATGCTGGTCAGTCCGCAGGCCTGCTCTTTGCAGCCCGAAAAGGCAATCTTAAATTTCCTTCCGAAATCTTGGACGTCGGGATGACCTAGCAGGAATCTGGAGCAAGCCTTGGCATAAGGAGTCACGTCAAATAGTTCATCCTTGCAGACCCCTGCGATGGGACAGGCGGTCACGTTACGGACCGAGTTACCACATGCCTCCCTTGTCGTTATACCAACCGCAGCCAGGCGGCGCATCAGAGACGGGGTGTCATCAATATGTACAAAGTGATACTGGATGTCCTGCCGTGTAGTGACGTGAGAGACCCCGTCGGAGTACTCCTCAGACAGGTCAGCCAATATTTCCATTTGCTCGGGGTTAACCCCTCCAAACGGGATCTTGATCCGCATCATGCCGGGGGCGTCCCAGACTGTTTCAGGCCCCTTGGTTAGACCTCCGGAGGGCAACTTGAGTTTTTGGGTCCGACTACCGTCATGCCTTTGCCCGTTGTCGTAGCGCTGGCCATACACCCCACGGCGTAGCCGAGTCTCCGCAAAAACCCTCTCCTCAATCTTGCCCTGCTTCCGTAGTTCGATTTGTGTCTCGAAGATATCGATCTCACGGGCTAGGTCAGGCGGCATTTGGTCGGCGAGTTTTCCCTTCCATGAAAGCGCTTCGCCCATATGGGTTTCTCCTTTCGAAAGGTACTTAACTGAAAGCGGCTTGGGCTGAGATCAGCCATGCCAGACTTCTATAGATCCTTGACAACTTCATAAAAATAGGCGACATCGCAATTATCGAAGTGACCCCCCAAGCCCAAAGAGAACAAACCCTCAACAGGGGAGGGTTATATAATTGACTTATCCTATCGGTTATATGCTATTTGTTTACAATAACAGACCTTAGCTGTCAAGCTTCTTTGGGGTTTTTTTATATTGCGCTACTGCTCATGGAATTTTGTCAAAGGATGAAAAATAGAGGAAAGGTCTCTCGGGTGTGGAGGATAGACAACTTTCCGATAGGTTGTGGTCTCTAACTGTTTTTCGTTAAATTAGATTAATAGGGTATACTAAAGGCGAATGAAGATCGGTTCGAAAGGTTTTTACGGTGTCCTGGCTATGACGGAGCTTGTCCGAACCCGGAATGCCGGCAGGCCCATCCAGGTCAAAGAGATCGCTCAACGGCAAAAAATCCCCGAGGAATTTCTGGGGCATATTATGGTCCTGCTCAAGCGGGCCGACTTGGTCCGCAGCCACAGGGGACCGGGTGGGGGTTACCTCTTGGCACATCCTCCGGAATCTATCAGCTTGGGTGCGGTCCTACAGGTTCTTGAGGGTCCCTTTATCGATCCTGAGATCAGGGGTCAGAAAAAACAATCCACGGCCTCGGTGGTTGCTCGTAGGCTACTGGAGACCTGGGCAAGTGCGGTTCAGGCTTCAGAAAAAATCCTTGAAGAGGTGACCCTCGCAGATCTTTGCAGGCCGGAGGAAGGAAACCGGATGTACTATATCTGAAAAAAGAAATAGGGGAGATTAAGCATGACAGGGAAGCTCCGCCTTTCTTGACCTGCCGCCTGGCCGAGTTCTTTGGGGTGCAGCGGGCTGATCATGGCCTGATCGGGCAAGTGCAAGGACGTCCGTTACAGAGAAATCTTGAATCGATGTCAAGTGCAAGGACGTCCGTTACAGCATTTTCAATCTGCCACATAACGAGGCGGCAGAGAATAAATCACCTCTTGAAGTAAAGGTTGTTGCTGCGGCTCTCTACGGCGCAGTGAGTAAAAACGAATGACTTTAGCATCAATATCCACCACACACCTTACGCTGATCTGGCTCTCCATCCATCGATTTTGGGATTGCAGTGTCTGATCTCTCGTCTCGAGTTCTGCCACCTGTCTCTGGAGCTCCCCAAATCGGCTTCCCTTTCTCATGATGCTCTGGCACACGTATCCGACATTGTTTCTGCCGCCGAATCTTATGGTTTGAATGACAGCGTAGCCGGGAGGACACTCCGTCTGCCGGTTTATTTTCGAGCCAAATAGAAGGGTGGGACCGTGTGGTGGGACGGCTGTTTCCTTTACCTCATTCAGAGCCCGCTGGGCAAGGGACCTGACGTCTCAGATCCTCCTTTCCGTCCCGGGGACGGGAACGGTGGAGCTTACAGTGCGGCTGTTTCCATTTAGCGATGACGATACCCCCGGCAGTGCTCTCAGCAGGACGCCTCCCACGCAAGTGCTGGTCTGGTTTGATGTTTGCCCGGACTTTAATGAGATTTACAATGGAGTCGTGCAGGGACTTTGGAAGGGAGACGAAGGGTCGGCGCGCCCCGTCGATACGGAGGTAGACCTGCGTGGTATGCTGAGTGGGCTCGATATGGAGGTCGGTTGCGTTTTCCCTGATCGCCTCGTGCAGCATAGAGTCGACAAGGCTCTCTATGGCGTCCCCCTCAGCTCCTTCGATCTCACCCCTTGTGACGAGTCGTTCCAGATCGTTCGTGGAAAGAGATGCGTCGAGGACCTCCATTGCGTCGTTGATGTTTTTCTCGGTTGTGAGGACCACGCCCCTGGTGTGACCCTCGACGGATTGTATAAAATCAAAGAGCTTAAAGTCGGCCGGGTTCACCACCGCGAACGATCGTTTTCCGTTGGACCGAAGCGGCAGGAATTTCGAATGTTTTGCCCTTACCAACGATCCGTACTGGTTGAACCAGATGAGGTCGATTTCCCGCGGGTCAATAGTCGTGATAGTCGGAAGTTGATACTGAAGTCCAAGGGCCTCGGCTATGGTCTCCTCTTTTATGAAACCCAGGCGGCAGAGCGCCTCTTCGAGTTTCTCGCCGGTGCGGCGCCGCTCGTTCTGCGCAATCCGGATCTGCGTGTTGGTTACCGCCCTAAGGTCTTTCTGTAATATTTCAACGAGGGTTCTCAATTTGTACCGTTTCCTCCCTCTTTTCTACGGTGAGAGGATTTTCGCTTACCGGGACGAACTCCTGCTTACCATTCACCCGGAAGATAGCCCCCCGGGGCGTTATGTTCAGGACTTCGATGTCTCGGACCCTGTCCCCCACGGTACTTTCCGGTGACGTGCGGGCCTAGAATGGGGCGGAGGGAACCGTAGTGCGGATGGGGATAATGCAGGCCACCAAGCTCATGACGATCATTCTTGCCGCCACCGTCGTCGGCGGATGTGCGGCAAATAGCCACCGCGCCTCTCTGCGCCCGATTCCGGACACCCATCTGATCTTCAATCCTGAGCGTACGGCCTCAGCCCGGCCGGATAACTTCCGGATGGACTGGCCCATGGTTGTGTCGGGCCAGCCGGACGGCGAGGAAATCGAATTTCGCGAGACGATCTACGACCGCCAAGGGCTATCTTGCCGGAACTCGGGC
>JACZXR010000260.1 GCA_022571535.1 Deltaproteobacteria bacterium
CGGCAAGGGGTTAAAGAGGTGATGTTACTGGGACAGAATGTGAACTCCTATGGTAAGAATTCTCCCGGCGAGTTGTCGTTCCCGCAGCTTCTAAACAGGATAGATGAAATCGATGGGCTGGAGCGAATTCGATTCACGACTTCCCATCCTCAAGATCTTTCAGCGGAACTGATCGAGGCGTATGCGAAACTGGAAAAGCTCTGCGAGCACCTCCACCTTCCCGTCCAGTCGGGAGCAGACACAGTGCTCCAAAGAATGCGCAGGGGATACAAACTCAGCGAATATGTCGACAGGATCCGGCGGCTGAGAGATCTGTGTCCTAATGTGGCTCTGAGTACGGATATCATTGTCGGTTTCCCTGACGAGACCGAAGAGGAGTTTGAGGAGACTCTGGAAATCCTCTACCAAATAAGATATGATGACGTTTTCGCTTTTACCTACTCGGCACGACCGCAAACTGTGGCGACAAAGATTTATCCTGACACTGTACCGGGCGAGGTGAAAAAGAAAAGGCTCAGGAAAGTTCTGGACCTCCAGAACGAGATTTCTCTGAAAAAAAACAGACAGTTAATAGGAAGCGTGCTGGATATCATGGTTGAGGGACCATCCAAACTCGGACGAGATCAAATGATGGGTCGCGCGAGGAACAACAAATTAGTTAATTTCATGGCATCTCAAAACCTGGTAGGTAGGACAGTTCAGGTCAGAATTGCCGCCGCCTCAGGCAACTCATTGGTTGGCGAACTCACAGTAGCAAGGGGGGCAGCATGACGAAGAAAGAGGACTCCATCGAGATGGCTGTGGCAGGACTCACCCTGGACCCGGTCACGAAAACTCCCATCGTCCTTCTCAAGGACTCAGACAATAAATTGAATCTCCCTATCTGGATCGGACTCCTTGAGGCCACTGCTATGGCCACTGAGCTGGAAGGGATCAAGATGGCCCGACCCATGACTCATGATCTCTTGAAGAACGTTCTCACTGAAGTTGGGATATCAGTAAAATACGTGGAGATAACGGAGTTAAAGGAAAACACTTACTACGCGTTGGTGCATCTAAATATCGAGGGGCGCGAGTTGGTCATCGATTCCCGCCCTAGCGATGCAATCGCCCTTGCCTTGAGAAGCAAAAGCCCAATCTATGTGGCCAAAGCTGTCCTGGAGGCCTCCAGCATCCTGCAGCAGGCTGAAGAGGGCAAAGAACCCGACTTTTCCAATGTCTCAAAAGAAAAATGGGCAGAGGTTCTGGAAAAGATGTCTCCCGACGACTTTAAATATAAGACGTGATGGGCGCACTCTCGTGCGCCTTATCGTGGTCCGTAAAGTCATCCGGTTCAAAATCTCACAATGATTCAATGCCTGAATGGTTCGTTCGCGGAAAAGAATAACCCATAAAGATCTCAGCCGACCGGATCAGTTCATTACTCTCACATCCAGGGTTTTTCGCTATTTTGAGCGAAACCGGTCCAGGATTTTATATTCTCTAGCCCTCGTTGTTCTTGTTTTCTTAAGCCTGTGGGGCTGGACCATGTACAAGGAAAACCAGAATCGCCTTGCTGCAAAGGTCTATTCTCTCGCACTCACGGCATATCGCAACGGTCAATATCAGGATGCACTTGATGGATTCCTCCTCCTGGGCGCTTACCGCTCGTCCACTTACGGGCGGCTAGCGTTGCTTTACCGTGCCCAGAGCCATATTGCCTTAAAACAACCCACTGAGGCCGTTCCTGTCCTCAAAGAGTTTCTTGAAAGGCAGAGAGAAGACTCTTATTTGCGCCAATTGGGCTTTATGACCCTGGGCTACGCCCATGAAAAGGCTGGACAATGCCCCAAGGCAGTTACCGCGTTTGAGGAGGCGCAGAAGCTGACAGGGCCGCTACAAGAGGATGCCTTATTGGCAATGGCTCGGTGCAACACACAAACAGGAAACCTAAAAGAGGCCCTAAGTGCTTATCGAGATTACCTTTCTAATTTCATCGGATCACCTAGAACTGTAGAAATTAGTCTTCGGATTCAAGAGATAGAGTCGAAGATGAAAGGACTTGGAGAGAGTAAATAAGGGGGGATCTATATAACGTCTGATAAGATATATTATGTCAACTTTTAAAAAAAGCTGACATAATATAATTAAATCAGCCTTTCTATCCCAACAAACCACAACTATTTAAAAAAGCTGACATAATATACAAAACCCAGCCACTGAGAAATAACCATGATATTACCAAATCATACCCTAGTCTTTAGCTACTCCCTTAGTCTTTACGAGGAAGAACTGTGTGCGTAGCTTGTTGACGCGACGAACATATGACCATTTATCATTGTTATTGACCAAGCGGTAAATTCCTTTTGGGTTAAGTGTTTGCCGGCTCATATCACTGCACGTTGTGAACGAGGCGTTTTCTATCCACTCTTTATGGCGACTACAGTTTCCCTTTAGAGGACGTCGAGTTGGCGTGTGGGACTCAAAATATAGGCAATGACTGCAAGTGTTATCCAGGAGGAATTTATCTCTGCGGGGCGTATTTTTACGATTTTCATCCATCACTTTAAATTATGTGCTTGAGCACCCTTTCAAATCAAGTTATATCGAACACGAGGTTTGAATCCCCGTGTTCGACCAAATTAGATTGACACAGATACTTGTCCTGAGGTACCCTCCGTCCGAAATCGGGTCGTCTTTCCATGATCTTTCGCGAACTAAATCACGGCAAATGTAAGACCTACCTCATTGCCTGTAAAAATACCCGTAAGGCTGTCTTGGTCGATCCCATTAGGGAGAAAGTGGACCGCTACCTTTCCTTCCTTGCCTATCACGGCCTAAAGCTTGAGGACGTTATCGATACCCATTCTCATGCAGACCACCGCACGGCCACATTCGAGCTTAACGATCTCACGGGCTGCAGTGTGATCATGCACCGTCAAGCGCCCGCCCCTCACGTGGACATTCACGTGGAGGATGGGGAGACTGTCACCGTGGGAGACATCGCGATCAAGATCCTGCACACCCCTGGACATACCCCTGATGGTATAAGTCTTTTCTTGAAAGATCGAGTCCTTACCGGTGACACCCTCCTCATTCGCGGTACCGGGCGATGTGACTTCGCCGGCGGCGACCCAGGCGCAGAGTTCGATTCGATCACCCAGAAACTCTTTGATCTCCCGGATGAGACCCTCGTTTTTCCTGCCCATGACTATCGGGGCAATACCCATTCCACCATAGGCGAGGAGAAACGATTGAATCCGCGCGTGTCAGGCCGTGCACGGCAAGACTATATAGATCTAATGAACAACCTGGGTTTGCCCCTGCCGGAAAAAATTCAGGAAGTCCTTCAGCCCAACCAATCTGCTCTGGAAGACGATCGAATTGCCTTCCCCACTCTGGCTGAGCTTAATCAGGTCCGCCAGTTGACCCCTGAAGAGGTACAGGGCCTACTCACAATCTCCTCACCCCCATTGCTTCTGGATGTCCGGGAACCGGAGGAATACACAGGCGAGCTTGGTCATATTGCCGGAAGCATGCTTATCCCTTTAAAAAATCTGCCCGCACGGGCCGGCGAGTTGGAAACATATAAGGACCGCCATATTGTTGCTATCTGCCGGGCCGGTGTTCGCAGCACCACAGCAGCTGCCATCCTTACCGGTCTCGGCTTCGAGCAGATCACGAACCTAAAGGGAGGGATGGTTGAATGGAACGACCGAGGGCTTCCAGTGAAACATTAGAAATACCTCCACAACCACCACTTTTCAAAACCTATCTTCGCCATATAGATTAGGCGAGATGGGCCCCAAGAGCGCGATTCAGTAGCCCCAAACGGCGGCCAACCACGAGGATAGACAGTCCGATTTGCTGCGGCGCGCCCGGCGCCATAGGCCAAGAGTCATATGGTGTGTAAATGGAGTGTGGCTGGTTCCCCGCGGCCCGTGATTTCAACCGTTAGGTTGTGAGCGACCACGTCGGCCTGCTGGTGCGCCACGACACCTGCTTTAGAGGCCGGCAAGTCCGCACAGTCGCCTATGGCGTAGACGTTGTCCCACTTGGTAGCCAGCGAATCGTAATCAACTCGAATACCTGCCTCTGTGTCAGCCAAGCTGCTATCAATCAGGACTTGAGCTGGTCGATGTGGGGGAATCATGAATAACAGATCGTAGGATAATTTGTAGCCATACAGCCCCATGACTGTTTTGCTATCGGGGTCAATGGATTGCGCAACAAACTCGTAGTGCTGCTTGATCTTTCGTTTTTTACTCTGAGCATCCATCCAAACACCAGGGTCGTGGGCCTCGCCTGCAGGCTCTGGATCTCGGGTGAAAAACTCAATGGCTACATGGTCGCGCAAACCCCGCTTGCGGAAGTAGGAATCCAGCATCCATTGAGCCTCGTAAGGTGCCGGTGGACAACGATAGGGGCCGCGGGGAATACCTA
>JACZXR010000261.1 GCA_022571535.1 Deltaproteobacteria bacterium
GTACAGGAGCGATTTCGCACCAACCTCTACGTTGTTTCACTTCCCGTACCAGGTCTCTATTGAGGGCTTAAAGTGGATTTTTTTCTGTATGGTCCAATGTCAAACAAGTGGTTTGCCTGGACGGTTGGCGGGCTTGTTCTATTTGTATCCTGGCTTGTATTCTGGCCACCTCCTGCACCACCTGTAAAACAGGTGAAGCTGCGAGTGCTGGATCAAGAGGGCGTAAAGGGAATGCTCTACGATTTGAAGGTCGGCCCCTGGCAGAACAGGGTGGATCAGGACCTTGAGGCGACCAGGAGGCAAATTGAAAAGATGAATACAAACCAGAAGGAGATCAAACAAGAATTGAAGCTTATTGCCGATACACTGGCCATCCTCGCCAGGGAAAAGGAAGAGGCCAGGAAGCCTCCTGATCCCCCTTTTCCTGATCAGAGAGCCCTCGGCGGAGGAATTAATGCCCTGCGCTTCGGGGAATCGAGGACCCCTGAGCGTACGCGCGAAATCAAGCCGATACTCAAATCCAGGGTCAGGCCGACTACATACCTTCCAGGAGGGTCCATGGCTCGGGCAATACTCCTCACCGGTGTCGATGCGCCTGTCGGAGGAAAGCCGTTTCCTGTGCTTATAGCTCTAACGGAAGCCTTTACCGCGCCCAACTCTTACCGGGTGCCGCTCAGGGGATGTTTTGCACTCGGTAAAGCCGAAGGCAACGCGAGTTCTGAAAGGGCAGATATTCAGGTTGTCCGAATGTCCTGCGTCTTGCCCAGAGGAAAAGTTTTTGAGCAGGAGATCACGGGATACCTCGTAGCCGATGACGGCAAACAGGGGATCCCCGGGAAGTTGGTCGAGAAACAGGGGAAGAAGATCGCCCTGGCAGCCCTTGCCGGTATAGGCTCCGGTCTCGCCAGGGCGTTTGGCCAGCAGGAGGTGACCAACATCGTCACCGAATCGGGGGCGATAACGTCCACGGTGACAGGCAACGCGCTCAGATTCGGCCTTGCAAAAGGGGCCGAGGGGGCAGCGACCGAACTTCAGCGCTATTTTGAGAAGCAAGCCAAAAGGCTGGTGCCGGTGGTGGAGGTGGAGGCCGGAAAGAAGGTCACGCTGATCATGCTTTCCGGCGTGAAGGTCCCCGGCCTTGTTGAAACGGTAGCCAGATCCGGTGTGAGAAAAGGGATTGACTAGATTATCTCCACTGATTCTCTTTTTCGTTTTTCTTGAGGCCTGCGCGGCGGTTAAACCAAGGGCCGTCATTGACCCCGTGGCAGTCTACAAAGAAGGATTGCAGGAAGGGACGAAGCATATCGTGGAACAGGTCGAGAGGGAACTCAGGCAAAAAGGGGCCTACGGTCATGTCCAGCCTTATTATCCAGTGCGCCTCCCGGCAGACATAAGGAAGGTGTGGATAGTGGACCATCCGAACGAGGCGGGGGACCTGGTTCAGGGACACTGGGCGTTTATAGTCCTAAGACCCGAGAGGTGGTCCTCTCCTTCTCTTCCCCTTATTGAACGGCCAGGGGTTAATGATGGAAGGCGCATCCCGCTCAACATCCCGGTCATCGAGGATTCGAAGGCTCCTCCCACGAGGGCACCCGGGGGGGCAAGGTAAGTGCATAAGCTGACACTCATGATCGCCTTGGTTTTCTTACTTACGGGCTGTCTTTCGACCCTCTTTCAGTCGGGAAAGAAGCCGGGCGAGGTCTATACATTTGCGATACCCGAGGACGATGTCCAGCGCATGAAGGAGGAGACCTTCGAGAAGGTACTCCATCGGCCTCATCCTTCAAAGGAAAGAGAGATGATCACGAGTCTTCCCAAGGATCCGGCAAAGGAAGGAGAGGGTGAAGCTCCAAAGAGGCTTCGCTCTGAGGACGGCTTCCCCTTGATCACGTTTCAAGGCGGTCCGATGTCTCTTGGCGAGACGCTTGAGTTTATCGCGGGATCGTCTGGGTACCGCGTTGAGTTTGAAGAGGGAATCAATAAAGCCCTTCCGGTGACCACTGCATTCACAGCGACCCCACTGCACAATGTCGTGGCCGCTCTAATCGAGCCGTTTGGTTACTTTGCCGTCGTGGATGGTCAAAAGGGATTAGTCAAAGTAAGCCTTAAGCCTGAAGTTGACGTGGAGAAAGACCCTTCGGCCTCTAGGAGCTCCGGGAAGGAGCGGGAGGAGTCTCCAGCAGAGTCTGCTCATAAGAGGGATCCGCTGTGATCTTGAAGGCGGCGGAGTTCCGATTCCCTGATAGCGTGCGGCTTAAATATTTCCCCATCGTCATGAGGTGCTCCCCGCCTTGTGGTTGGCCGGAGGGGACGGTGGTTATGACCGAAGAGAGATCGCCCTACAGGGGTCTCCTTCAACTCATCGGGGCCTCCCCGAAATCTGAGTTCAAAGCCGAGGTGGGCGAATATCGTGAGGGGGATTTCAGGGTTCTTCTGTCGATTCTGGAGGAGATTTCGCTTAACTGCCCTTTGAAAGAAGAGGAGGCCGTGCTCATCAGGAGGGACTACGAAATCGGTTGCCGCACGGCAGGGGAGAAAAGACCACCGCTTTTCGTCCAGGGACTGATCCCTCCGCTCTTCCTCGCCTTCGAGAGCCGTTTACTCTCGTTCGATGCTGCCCTCATCCTTTCTCTTTATGCAACCGTGGATGTTCAGAGGCAGATCATCGGGCTCGGCCTGGGAGAGGAGTCACCTGAGGTCGTGCTGCGATGTCTCACAGACCCTTTCTTCGCGGGGGATCTATTCAACCGCATGGAGCGGGAGCCCGGAAAACTCATGGCGTTCGGCTATGAAAGCCTACCGGCCTTTTTGAAGAAGAGGTCTCCTTTTTCCTATGGCCGGGCGAGGTTTCTTATGCGACTTGCCGCCGCTATCCCGCCGGAGAGGAGAGAGGGTCTCACCAGCGACCAGGGGGAGTTTTTTTTGAGCGTAGGGCGGGAGAGGAGAGAGAGGCTTTTCAGAGGCGCGTCTATTTCGGTTGATGGGCATGAGGTCACCTTTGACGATCTCAAGGTGATGGGCCGCCGTCAGGTCCGTGAGCTTATATATAAGGTAAGGCACAGGAGAGATGGCGATAACCCTTAAAGAGTACCGTTCTGCCTTTGACAGGGGACCGTCGGTTGCCGATTTCCTGCCTTACGGCGCCTTTGATGAGGGCGTTTACATATTAAAGGATGGGAGCATGGGGGCTATGTGGTCTCTGGCCACGATCCCGGACGAGGGGCTATCCGAGGAGGAGAAAGATCGGGTCAGGGTGTCGATTGAGGGGGTGGTTATGCGGATCCCGAGAGAGCTTGCCTGCCAGTTTATTCTCGTTTGTTCCTCCGGAATAGAGCCCTTCCTCCAGGCATATCTTAGCGTTGGGAAACTTGAAGGTCCCATGACGAAGCTCTTTTTAGAGAGCCGGCTGGAGGTTATCCGTGAGGCTACAAAGAGCGGCTTTCCCGGCACGGACGGGGAGTTCAGGCCTCATATGCTTTCTGTTTACTTCACGATCAGGCGTTTTTTCAACTGGGGGAAGCCGGGGATGATCGATTCCATCCGCTCCGTTTTGCTCCGCCCTGATCTGGTAAAGAGCTCCTACGAGAGTAGCTATAAGCGGGAGAGGGAGAGATTCGCCCGGCTTGCGCGCTCGGTCGAGGGGACGATAAACCAGGCCGGGTTTTCCCCACGCTCCGTCTCTCCGCAGGAACTTATAGCCGTTCTTTATCCCATACTGAATCCGATAAGGGCGAGAAGCATCGGTGAGCCGACTTACACTCCCGGGCAGAGTATCTCGGAGCAGGTGGCCCTTTCCACGATGGAGGTTATGCCCGAGGGGTTGAAATGTGACGGGGTAGAGACCCGCGTGATCTCACTCGAGCAGTCCCCGGAGGCGACTTTTCCGGGGATGATCTCAGAGCTTCTAAAAATGGGGGGTAACTACGTGGTGGCGATAAACTTCCACGTCCCGCCCAAAGACAAGGAGATGCACTATTTAAAGGTCAAAGGGGCGCTCGCCTTCACGCATCGTTTCACGGTGCTCGGGGACGTCTCGGTCGAGACACAGACTGTCAAAAGGGACATTGACGAGACGACCGAAAGACTCTTCTCCGGGGCGACCCGGACTGTTCTCTTTAGCATGCATGTCGTGAGACAGGGTGAGGGAGAAGAGCTTGAGTCCAGGGTCGGTGAGACCCTGGACAGAATGCACGGGCTCGGCTGCGAGGGGGTGGTGGAGGACCTGATAGGGGATTCTCTCACTCTGGCGTCGCTTCCGTTCGGGTACGACCCGGCGAACGATAAGTTCGTAAGGCGGGAGCGGCGCTGGCCGTCGGACAATTTTTCCGATGTTCTTCCCACCTTCGGGAACTGGCAGGGCACCACCCGTCCGGTCTTTCTCTACCTGAGCAGGCGGGGCACAC
>JACZXR010000262.1 GCA_022571535.1 Deltaproteobacteria bacterium
CCGTGAGGCTTAAGCTTTTCCCGTCCGTTGAGGAAGGAGAGCTCGATGACAAAGGCGAACTCGACCACTTCACCCCGGAGCTTCGACACCAATTCTGCGGTTGCTGCGGCAGTGCCGCCTGTGGCGATCAGGTCGTCCACTATAAGGACCCGGGAACCGGACATGATCCCGTCTCTGTGGACCTCCAGCGTGTCGGAGCCGTATTCCAGCTCATAACTGGCGCTGTGAGTCTCATAGGGAAGCTTTCCTGGCTTGCGTACGATGCAGAAACCGGCACCCATGCTATAGGCCAGGGCGGCCCCAATGATAAACCCGCGCGACTCAATCCCTAGGACCGTATCGACAGAACGCGATCGATAACGATCGGCCAGCAGATCTATGGTCTGCTTGAATAGAGCGCCGTTGTTCAAGAGAGGAGTAATATCCTTGAAGACCACCCCCGATTTTGGAAAGTTTGGGATGTCTCGTATCGCTTGGCGAATTTCTGTGATCTCGCTTTCCATGGAGCTTGAGCTACCACATCTATGGCAAATAATAAAGGGGATCCTGTGCAACGTTACGTTTTCGGATCTCCAAGTGTAGGTGTGAGCCTGTGACTCGCCCGGTGCTGCCGACCTCTCCGATCACATCTCCACGAGCAACCCTTTGACCCTTCCTAACAAGGTTTTTCCGGTTGTGGGCATAGACAGAAGCAAATCGCCTGGGATGGCGGATTATAATGAGATTGCCGTAACCGCGTAATCGGGCACTGTACAGGACCTCGCCCCTTTGAACAGCCCGGATCGGCGTTCCTTTGGCGGCTGCAATATCGACTCCGTCATGGAATGTCCTGCCGCGCGGGCCGAACCTTGAGGTTATTTTCCCCGTGATGGGCCAGATAAAGCCCTCTCGTCCCTTTCCTCGCGGCTTGGGTCTGGTGGGCCGCTTCAATGTGGCGCTCGAGGGGGTGATGATCTCTACCGGGAGTTGACGTGATGCCCCGGGGATAAAGACTCTTTGGCCAGTGCGGATTCTGTGTGGGTCGCTGATCCGGTTGATCCGAGCCAGATCTTGATAATGGACGCCGTAGGCCTTGCCTATGCGAAAGAGGTTCTCCTCATTTTTGACGACGTGAGTGATGCCCCGAAGCTTTTTCTTGGGTGGGAAGCGTGATCGAGGAGTGCATCCGTCGATGATGAATAGGAAGAGAAAGAGAAGACAAAAACCAGCAACCCCAGTTTCTAATCGGGCCAACCGTATCTCCCTAGGAGCTTAACGAATCGACAATCACCCAGACCTTCTTCCTCCAGTCCTGAAGCGGTGCGTCGGAAACGTTTGAGGACTTGAGAACGCTCGTCCCCTAGGGGGATGATTAACCTTCCACCCGATGCCAGTTGACCGATGAGGGGTCGGGGCAGCTCGGGAGTTCCTGCAGTCACAAGAATGGCATCAAAAGGAGCATGCTCGGACCAGCCCAAGGTTCCATCCCCTATATGAATCGCCACGTTGTAATAGCTCAGCCCATCGAGGACAGCCCTAGCCTTTACTGCAAGGGCATGGATCTTTTCTATAGAAAAGACGTTCAAGCAGAGCCCGGCCAGTATAGCGGTCTGATAACCCGATCCGGTGCCGACTTCTAGGACCTTTTGCTCCCCCCTGAGCTCTGCGGCCTCAGTCATCAGCGCCACCATATAAGGTTGGGAGATGGTTTGTCTCTCGCCGATTGGGAGAGGCTCGTCATCGTGGGCTCGATCCGCTAGAGCGGATTCCACAAAGAGGTGTCTCGGGACCTTACCCATGGCCTGGAGCACTTGTGGGTCCTTGATGCCTCGGTTCACGAGCTGCTCTTGGACCATCTTTTCTCTAGCCCACCGATAGTCTTGGAGGTTTTGATTTAGAGTTTTCACCCCGAGTGGAGATAAGGTAAAAAGTCCTACCCTTTGATACGTTGCTTCAAGAATTCCACGGTTCAACCGGACAGAAGGATGGTCGGGGCGACCGGATTTGAACCGGTGACCACACGCACCCCAAGCGTGTGCGCTACCAGGCTGCGCTACGCCCCGACAGATGTCTCAGGTTTAAAAACTTTGTAACACTACTTGGAATTTTCGTCAATTGATGAGGCTTTGCCCTGCCCTGGCCTAATTTTAACCTGAAACTCAGACGACTAGTTAGACACTTCCACTAGAAGAGTGTTAAATATGAGATCTAATCAGAGGAAATGAGCCTGGTGCTGGCCAACCTAGCTTTTTTGAACTACTAGAGACCGTATTGGGAGAGAAATGTATGGAGAAAAGGAAGATACTGCTTATTGATGACGATGTTGATTTAACAGACCTTTTAAAATTAACTCTCAAGAAAACCGGCAAATATGAAGTTCGAGTGCAAAATAGCGGATCACGGGGCCTTGATAGCGCCAAGCTGTTTAAACCGGACCTCTTCGTACTGGATTTTAGTATGCCGGATAGGGATGGCTCTGAGGTAGCACAAATGATGATGGAAGATGAAGAGGTCAAGAAAATCCCGTTAGTATTCTTAACCTCAATCGTGACCGATGAAGATGTTAAACCGGGCCGTGGTCTTATAGGTGGTATTCGTTTTATAGCTAAGCTCCAACCTCTTCGGACACTGATTGCTAGTATTGAGGAAAACATACCTAAATAAAGGTATAAGTGAGCACCATAAAGTGACAGGTTGATCTCACATAACGGAATATCAAGACTTTCCGTTAACCAGCGGCCTGAACCCTTCTGCTCCGAACGCGACGGCGTCAAGGCACCTCTCTACAGGGTAGTTCAGAGGCAGATTCCAGCGCAGTAAGACGAAAAACATTCAATTCTACTGGCTCGACCTTTTGGTCGACAAAGGTCGACGATTTCGACGAACCCAAGCACCTTTTCCTCTTTGAAGGCTGGCGAACCTATTTAGAAATCAAGCCTTTCCAAAAACAGGAGCCTGGCATGAGATTTGCGCTACAGACCAGACAGAGAAACTTAAGGGAAAGGAGAAAAGGTCATGAAAAGATCTCTAACCGTCGTCGTAGCAGCTGGAGCATTGATCCTTCTGGTGGGTGCTGCCAAAGCCCATTGGGGAAATGCTTACGGTCCTGGTATGGGGGGTAGGATGGGCCCCGGGATGATGGGGAGCGAAGGACAGGGCTATGGTCATGGAGGCACAAGCTGCCCCGGCTGGGAAGCAACCAGCACACCTCAAATCACCGATGAGAAGGCCAAGGGGATGGCTCAGAAATACGCTGACCAATATCTGACTGGCTTTAAGGTAGAGCGGGTTCTCCCATTTGCTGGAATGCATCACACCATGTACTCGGTAGAGCTAAAGAACTCTGAGGGTGATCTGCGCACCCTCCACATCAATCCCTTCGGTAACATCATGCCGTTCGGTGGTCCATGGAGAAGTGGCTCATAAGTCACTGGGAAGGTTAAAGACCCCCGGTGCCAATCAGCCCGGCGGTCTTTTTAGACTTATAAAAAATATAAATAATATGAGGGAGGATGAAAAGATAATGCGTAAAACAGTTGGACTCAAAATGCTCATTGTCACTTCTCTGGCCACTGTCTTCTTGCTTGGAACCGTGCCAGGTGTGCGCCTGCAACTGCCCTTCACAGATATCACACCCAATATTGGTAATTCGGCTCAGCCATCTCTTGCGGCGGCCTCAAGCCAGCAAGGCCAGGGCTTGCTTGATTTTGTTGGTTTGGCGAAACGGCTGAGTCCCGCTGTGGTCAACATTGCTACGACCCAGGTGAGTGCAGGGGCTCCATTTTCTAAGAGTCCTTTTGGAGAAGAAGATCCCTTTGGCGAATTTTGGAGGAGGTATTTCGGTGGCCCTTTCCCACGCGGTCCGTCGCGTCAAAAGAGCCTGGGGTCAGGTTTCATTATTGACCGTGAGGGCTTGATCTTGACCAATAATCATGTGGTTGAGAATGCGGAGAAGATTGTGGTCAGGCTCTCCGATGAGCGGGAGTTTGAGGCCACGGTTGTAGGTAAAGATTCGAAAACGGATATTGCGGTCATCAAGATTAATGCCAAGGGGGACCTTCCGGTTGCCCCACTGGGGGACTCGCGCCGGCTGGAAGTGGGCGAATGGGTCCTGGCGATTGGCAATCCTTTTGGCCTTGAGCACACTGTCACAGCCGGGATCGTAAGCGCGAAGGGGAGACGTATTGGGGCAGGTCCATACGACAACTTCATCCAGACCGATGCCTCCGTCAATCCGGGAAACTCCGGTGGGCCTTTGATCAACATACGGGGGGAGGTCGTCGGAATCAACACCGCCATCTTCAGTCGGGGTGGGGGCAATATCGGTATTGGGTTTGCAATTCCTATCAACCTAGTCAAAGAGCTCCTTCCCCAGCTCAAGTTGAAGGGGAGGGTCACGAGAGGTTGGTTAGGG